>NZ_LZHP01000042.1:0-23994 GCF_001690605.1 Gilliamella sp. Nev6-6
AGGGAAACAAACCAACCTGCGCAGTGGGTATTAGATGCAGATATACAGGGCTGTTTTGACCATATTAGCCATGAATGGTTAATAAATAATATCCCAATGAATAAAAGGATATTAAAGAAATGGTTAAAATCGGGCGTTGTGGATATGGGGCAGGTAAAAGCAACGGAGGAAGGAACACCGCAAGGCGGCATAATTTCCCCGACACTAGCGAATATGGCGTTAGATGGCTTAGAGAAAGTGCTCGCTGAACACTTCGGTGAAAAAGCAAGTAAGAAAATCAGGCAACATAAAACGTACATGGTAAGGTATGCGGATGACTTTGTCATATCAGGGATTTCGAAAGAGTTACTGGAAGAAAAGGTTATCCCAGTGGTTAAGGCGTTTCTCAAAGAAAGGGGATTAACTCTATCGGAGAGAAAAACCAACATCGTGCATATCGAGCAGGGTTTTGACTTTTTAGGTTGGACGGTAAGAAAGTTTAACAAGAGTATCATTATCAAACCGAGTAAAAAGAATGTGAAAGCATTTTATAACAAGGTAAGAGAGAGGATAAAGAAGTTAAGCATGATAAAACAAGAAGACTTAATAAAAATACTTAACCCAATGATAAGGGGGTGGGCAAACTACCACCGAAGTCAAGTCGCCAGTGAAGCTTATGGGCATATGGATGCATTAATATGGCGGGCTTTATGGAATTGGAGCAAAAGACGACACAGCAAGAAAGGCAAACGTTGGATTAAAGAGAAATACTTTAAAACAACCGCTAATCGAGTGTGGAACTTTGGTACTACGATAAAAGACCGTCATGGTGTAGAGAAATGGGTTGAATTATTGCAATGTAGCAAGACAGCAATCAAACGACACATCAAAGTAAAATCGGACTATAACCCGTTTTTACTTGAATGGGAAGTATACGGAGAAACATTATACCAAAAACGGATGTATGAGGAATTCGCTCACAGAAGTAAATGGCAAATGTTGTATAAAACTCAAAAAGGTCGTTGTGGATTATGTTTACTCCCTATCACAAAAGAAACGGGATGGCATGACCACCATATAATCTACAGAGTGCAAGGGGGCAGTGATGCCTTGAAAAATAGAGTATTACTGCATCCTATCTGCCATAATAAGGTTCATGCGCTGAAGTTAGAAGTAGTGAAACTGGCTTATTAAGTCAATTGGAAGGCTTGAGCTGTATGCGGAGAAATTCGCTCGTACAGTTCTTAGGGGGCGGTGGCACAGTAATGTGCTACTGCTACCCGACTACAACTTTACAAAAGTTCTCAAAACCCGGCCAAGGCTGGTTTTTTTTTCGTAAATACATCCACATAACTAAAAACACTATTTTCATTGGAATTAGCTTATATAGTAAAAAGCATTTTCTATTAAAACGTATATACCACCTGATATCTTATTGCCATAAAACAGTTTCTTAAAATAAAGATAACAATAAAATTCATTTTTTTAACAAATTTGTTATTCAATTTGTTAGAATAGTAATCAATGAAGCTTATTTTAATTTTTCATATTTGGAGTGAATATGGTTGTTGCTGTTAATAAACGTTCTGTGATGACATTATTTTGTGATACAACAGATATTTACGGGCATCAGATTCGTTTTGTGCTGGCAGAAAAAGGGGTAACTGCGGAAATTGAGTTTGTAACGGCAGATAATTTACCTCAAGAATTATTGGATCTTAATCCATATGGTTCAATCCCAACATTAATTGATCGCGATCTAACGTTATATGAACCACATATAGCATTAGAATATCTTGATGAACGTTTTCCCCACCCACCATTAATGCCTGTTTATCCTATTGTTCGTGCTAACTCTCGATTAACAATGTATCGCATCAAAAAAGAGTGGTATAGTGCTTATGAAACTATTGTTAATGATCCTAGTAGTAATGAAGCACAGCTTGCACGTAAAAATTTACTTGATGATCTTGTTTCTATTTCGGTCATATTTAAAGAAAAGCCTTATTTTATGAGTGATGATTTTACGTTAAGTGATTGCTATTTTGCTCCATTATTATGGCGTTTACCGATGCTTGGTATTGAGCTACCTAAAGTTGCTGAAAAAAATTATTTGGCATATATGGCACGAATTTTTGAACGACCAGCTTTCATTAATTCATTAACAGAAGACGAAAAAAAGATAAGATCATAATAATAATTTTATCTGACTTATAATAATCGTAGACAAGGTGGCTTTTTATGGAACTTGAGCAAATGACTCCTCGCCGGCCTTATTTATTTAGGGCTTTTTATGACTGGATTCTAGATAATGAATTAACACCTTATATTGTGGTTAATACTTCGAAATATGGTGTGATAGTTCCTCAAGAATTCATTCAAAATAATCAAATTGTATTAAATATTGCTCCTCATTCTGTAGGTCAATATTGTGCAACGAACGAACAAGTAGAATTTAATGCTCGTTTTTCGGGTGTCCCTCAACACATTGTTGTACCGATGGCGGCTATTGAAGCAATTTATGCGCGTGAAAACGGCATTGGTATGGGATTTGAAGATGAACCGCAATATCATCAAGACCAATGCGAAACTCCACCTCAACAACCGAAACCAAAAACTAATCCATTTCGTGTTGTAAAATAGCTATTTTATTTGTTATTACGCCCATGCACATATTAGTAAATGGGCGACATAATATTAATTAGTGTAAAAATATCACTACATTTAACTAAATTGATTCTACTACTTTTGATAAAGGTTAGCTTGTTTTTTTATGTATACTTATGTAACTACGCCTTAAAATAGTGCATATAAAAATAGAAAATTCTCTATAATAAAATGAATAGAATTCAATTATGAAAAAATTTCCCATCACAAAATCATATCTATTATAAAAAAGCTGTGTGAATACCCCAAGCTTAGTACACAACTCACGTAGAAAATCATGCTGCTTGTTTTAGTGTTTTATACTCAATCGGTGTCATGTTATTTAACGCCTCATGCGGTCTTTCGGTGTTATAAATGGTTAGCCATTCTTCGGTTACCTTTCTTGCTTGTTCTAGATTATTAAATAGATATAAATCAAGTACCTCAGTGCGATAGGTACGGTTAAATCGTTCAATATAGCCATTTTGATAAGGGCTACCAGGCTGGATATAATCAATGGTTATATCATGTGATTTAGCCCAATTTATAAAGGTTTTTCCTGTAAATTCTGGCCCATTATCGACCCGTATTTTTAATGGATACCCATGATATTCGGCCAGTTTATCCAAATAACGAGTCACTCTACCTGCGGGTAAGCTTACTGCAATATCAATACCTAACGCCTCACGATAAAGTCATCGATGACATTGAATGTCCTAAAGCGACGTTGATTACGACTACTGTCACTCATAAAATCCATTGACCAACATTCACCTTGTTTATTGGGAGCCAATAACTTTTCTGGCTCCCGAGGTGGAATTCGTTGTTTTCGTTTTGTTTTAAGATTCAGTTTTAACTCACAATACACCCGATAAACACGTTTATGATTCCAACGATATCCCTGTTTTCTGATTCGATTAAAACACTTAGGAAAGCCCCAACGTAAATGCCGGTCTGTGATAGCATTCAACACCGAAACAATCACCGAATCATCCTGTAACTTAGATTGATAATAGTAAGCACAACGGCTTAAGCCAACAATAGCACAACTCATAACAATAGTAACCGAATGATTTTGTTGTAGTTGTGCGCCCACGTTTTACGTGCCTTTGTGGGTACTAAAGCTTTTTTATAATTTCTTCCTAGAGCTGGGATTTTAAGCTCAGTTCGGCAAACATCTGCTTAAGCTTGCGGTTTTCAGCCTCCAGCTCCTTCAAGCGTTTGATATCCGAAGTTTCCATTCCGCCGTATTTTTCCCGCCATTTATAGAAAGTTGAATTACCCATGCCATATGTACGGCACAGCTCTTTAACGGGAATACCCGCTTCAGCTTCTTTTAAAATAGCTACGATTTGATGTTCAGTCATTTTTTTCATCATTAAATCCCCTTTTCTTTTATCATAGAGAATTTTCTACTTTTTTTCTGTACTATTTTAGGGGGTAGTTACCATACCTAATAGTATTGCTTTAGAGAATAGCTATACAAGATATCATCCAACAAGAGGACGTGACAATCAAAGTATAGCGAGTGTTTGGGCTCATTATGATGTTCGGGTTTTTGAGAGTAAGTTTTTGGAAAATCAGTTTTTTGTCAAAACAGCAAAAGATATCAATGGTAAATATTTACAAGAGTTAGTTAAAAATTTAGGAAGCTAATAACATGTTTGGATTTTATTTTTATATAATAAAAAAATATATATCGTTAGCAAAACTTGTTTGTTTATTATATGTTTTTTTGAATTTTTCATATACTTATGCAAAAGATATTAATCAAGCTTATTGGGTTTTAGATAAATATATTGAAAATAATTATCTAATGAAAAAAGATAGTTATAACCCTAATTATTTGAATAATTTACGAGTTAAGTTAGTTAATAATATCATTTATATTAATAATAACCAGTATAATGTCAGCGTACATCGAACATCTGATTTATCCCAATTGCTCACAAAAAATCTAATTGAAAATCCAATTATCAACGAATTTATTTTACCGAATGGTGATGTAAATTATTTACAATTCGATGATGTTTTAGATGCTGATTTAGCTAAATTATTATTGCCAAAGCATAGATTGATTTTTGGAAATGATCAGTTATTATTTATCAATGAATCTTTTGTTGCATCTTTTTTAAAACCCCAAAACAAGTATTCATTTCAAAAATTAAGTAATAGATTTCCCTCATTAGATTTACCAATTAATTCTAAAAGATCAGCGAAATTTATTCAGGATGAGAATTATTATAATTACCCTCAAAATATATCAAGAAGTTTTGCATACTATTTAAACTTATTCGATAACGATAGTTTATATGAACAGTTAAATAATTATTTAATTGATTTAAATGGAATAAAGCTACCTCAAATTAATAATGTGATAAATCCAATTTTAATAACTGGCACACAAGAAAATGAAGAGCAAATAATTTATCTTTACCTTTTATCAGAACAATATGATTTTTTAGATAAGATAATATTAAAAAATTATTATGGCGCAACAAGAGATGAGGCAACAAATATGTATCCAGCCGGTTTTGGTGGTTACAATATAGACAAAAACTATTCCATTGAACGCCAACAACGCTTTGAAGATGAAACAATAGAAATACAACATTTTCAAATTACAAAAGAAGGAAAGTTTCAAGAAATACCGGTTACGTCTAATTGCTATAGCAAATGGGCTACTAAAGATCCAAATAAACATTCGCCTAGAAGTCTTTTGTTAACAAGTAAGCAAGCTAATAATTATTTACGTTTTGAGGGGGGTCAATTAGAAGAGCTTGATAGTGCGACATTAACTTTAAATGCTAATGAAAAAAAACTTTGTATTAATTATCAACAATCTTATCCGGTAAACTTTGGTAAGACTAATTCAAAACAATTTTTTGATAATGAGGCATTATATCAACAGCAAGTAGAAAATTTTAAAAAATATCACATTGATATCAGTAACGAATTGGAATATGCCACATTTGAAAATATTGATGAACTACCTATAGCTAAATTTTTATTAAATGGCAATCAAGCCATTTATATGAACAATACATTATTTATTGTAGGTAAAGATTATTTTGTGGCTTACAGACAACCAACAAAAGAGGAGTTAGTGTATACTCAGTAGCACAAAGGTATTAATGATTTGCCATGAAACGAGCATTAGCAGATGGATTACTGGAGAGTGAAAAGACAATTATATTAGTTGAAAAAGAAGTCAGATTAATCCATGCCTTTGGGCGAGGTCACTATTTAAGCTGGTTGTATAGTGGATAGGTTACACTAATTAGTACCCGTTTTATAAGGTCATTGCTATGATAAACAAAAAAACAGAAAGTGGTACCAACAATCACCAATTGCATTTCAAAAAGAAAAAATGCAGTGTAACTACCCATTAAAATAGTGCAGTAGAAAATTCTCTATGATAAAAGTAAAATGGGATTTAATGATGAAAAAGGGCTGAATCAAATTGTAGCTATTTTAAAAGAAGCTGAGGATGGTATTCCTGTTAAAGAGCTGTGCCGTAAATAGGGCATAATTCAACTTTTAAGGAAAACAAGCGAAGAATGGTTAACGATTTATAACACCGAAAGACCGCAAAGGCATTAAATAAAATAACATGACACCGATTGAATATAAAGCACTAAAATAGGTCGCTTAATTTTCTACATGAGTTGTGTACTCAGTTTGGGATATTTACAAAAGAGCTAAACAATGAATAAAAAAATAACTGTAGAATATAAAATCAACTCGCAATATTTGTTAGATTCGTACTATGCTCAGTCTGGCGTGCTAGATAAAGAGTTTGCCGAGAGTTTAGACCGCTCAATAGCCGACAATATGCGAAATTTTCTAATCACATTTGATGATGAAAAAATGCTATTACATAATCAGGATAAAAGTGAAACCAATACTTACTATTATCAAGACTTTTATCAAATCCATAAAAAAGCAGATGGGTATCTATTTTTTGTTAATTGCACAATATTTTATTTTATTAAATTTGACCTATTTAAACCCGAACATTTAACAATATTAGACAATAAATTAAGGCCATATTACGAAAAAGAGTGTGACGTACCATTAGCTGTTATTGAAAATTACGAAGTGACAACAAAAAGAATCCTAACGGGGCTCAAGTATTTGTACCGTAATATAACGATCGGAATGTTTGTAATACTTTTTATTATACTGATAGATTTTATTTTTATCAAATTTCTCTATCTATGCTATTGGGCTCTATTTTTGCCGTGGTTGGGTATCAATTGTGTTTGCGATTATCGGTGAATCGCATTGTTAAATCGGTGAATAGCGTTTATCGCCGTGCAATTATCACATTTTATAATGATAAATTAGAATGCACATATAAAGAAAAACTATCTGGGTTTAAAATTAAATATTCGGAATTTTATAAGATAAGAAAATTAAAGAAAGGCTATTTAATACAAATACAAAAATATTCTTTTTATTTTCTTTTTTATGACGAATTTACTCATCAGCAACGGCAAAAACTTGAGGAAAGTTTTAAGCAAAATAAGAATTATTGTTAGTCATATTTGGTATGCATTTAATCTTACACCTCTCAACTACCCAGAGGGATATTTTCTTGTCTTATTTTTACGGATGTTACGTTGTTATTTCTAAGATTAAAGTTAATGATTAAGCGAGAAAGCAATAATACACCTTAAAATAAGATAAATCATATCAAATCGATTTTTTATTGTTAATGATAAAAATTGCATATGCCCATTCCATCATAAAAAAGTGAATGTATAAGAAAGCGTAAATTCTTGCACTTGATGCTCAATGATAACCGATAACTTATCCATTATTTACGCTTAAACTTAACGACTATACTTCACGGTTAATCTATTTTTCATGAAAAACAACTATTAACGCGCGGTAAAGATTGATGAAATACCGATAGCTAATTGTGTAGCTTTTAGTTAAGATGGTTGATTATTAAATAACCAGTGTTAACGCAATACAATTTTCAATATACATGGGACATACCGATATGAAAAGTAATCAAACAGCTAAACTCATTGAGAAGCTACAAAGTATTGTTGGACATAAATATACTTTAACTACTCCTAGCCGAACACTTCCTTACCGTCAAGGTATTCGCTTTGGTAAGGGAGATGCCTTGGCGGTAGTTTTGCCAGGCACACTTGTTGAGCAATGGCAAGTTTTAAAAGCTTGTGTTGAGGCTGATGTGATTGTGATTGCACAATCAGCGAATACAGGTTTAACAGGAGGATCTACGCCAGATGGCAATGATTATGATCGCCCTATCGTTATTGTTAGCACTCGCAGATTGGACGGGATTAATGTTATTAAAAATGGTGAACAAGTTGTTTGCTTGCCAGGTAGCACGCTCTATCGGCTAGAAAAAGAATTAAAAAAATATCATCGAGGTCCACATTCAGTGATTGGCTCATCTTGCATTGGTGCATCAGTAATGGGAGGCGTTTGTAATAATTCTGGCGGTGCGCTTATTCAGCGAGGACCTGCGTATACTCAAATGGCTGTTTTTGCTCAATTAGATCAGCAAGGGCAATTGCACTTAGTTAATCATTTAGGTATTGAGCTGGGGGATGAGCCAGAAACGATTTTGCAGAATTTGCAAAATCATACTTATACCGATAAAGATATAAATGCAGATGCAGGTTTAGGCCATGATGATCATTATTGTGAGCATGTCCGTCAAGTTGATGCTAATACGCCTGCTCGATTTAATGCCGATCCAGCCCGCCATTATGAAGCGTCGGGTAGTGCAGGACGTTTAATGGTTTTTGCTGTGCGCTTAGATACCTTTCCTTTAGAAAATAAATCAGCTGTATTTTATATTGGCACAAATAATATTACTGAATTAAATGATATTCGTCGCCATATTTTGCGTCAATTTAAAACCTTACCTGTGTCAGGCGAATACATGCATCGTGTGGCTTTTGATATTGCAGCTATTTATGGTAAACCAACCTTTCTTGCTATTCAGAAATTAGGCACAGATATGATGCCACGCCTGTTTGTTTTTAAGAATGTTGTAGATCGCATTACCGCTAAAATTCCGTTCTTTCCTAAGAATTTTTCGGATCGGTTTTCTATTTTTGTTTGTAAATTATTACCAAAGCACTTGCCCAAGTCGTTGCGCAATTATCGTGATTGTTACCAGCATCATCTTATCTTAAAAATGGCAGATGATGGAATCGCTGAGGCTGAAGCTTTTTTAAAAGGCTATTTTCGAAATAAAAATGGTAATTATTTTTTATGTAATGAAAAGGAAGCTCAAGCAGCGATGTTACACCGCTTTGCTGCCGCAGGAGCTGCAACGGCTTACCGCAATGTGCATAGTAAAACAGTAGAAGACATTGTGGCACTTGATATTGCATTAAAACGCAATGATACCGATTGGTTTGAAACGCTACCAAAAGATATCGATCAACATTTTATTCACAAAATGTATTATGGGCATTTTTTCTGTTATGTTTTTCATCAAGATTATATTGCCAAAAAAGGTGTGGATTGCGATAAAATTAAGCACGATATTTTAGCATTACTCGACCAGCGAGGGGCTCAGTATCCAGCAGAGCATAATGTTGGGCATTTGTATCATGCGAATGATGATTTGAAAAAATTCTATCAACAGCTCGATCCAACAAATAGCTTTAACCCTGGTATTGGTAAAACATCAAAGAAAAAGCATTGGGCGTAATCACACCTAAAAATCTAACTGCCAAAAGTCAATTTGGCAGTGATTATTGATAGTTGTTAAATTGTAATGTGATAAAACAATTATTGCGCTTGCACATTACAATAATTTTTTTAATTGATATAGCATTTCTAAAGCTTGTTTAGGTGTTAAAGCATCAGGATCGATCTGTTTTAATGCTTCTTCGACTTCTGACGTTGCTGGCTCACTGATCATCAACGAAAGTTGCGATTTATCAATATGGCTACCAGCAGATTGTTTGGAAATAATTTCTAGCTCTTTCAATTTTTGTTTAGCTCGTTTTAATACTGCTTTGGGTACGCCAGCAAGCCCAGCAACAGCAATACCAAAACTTTTACTAGCCGCACCTTCAGATACTTCGTGAATAAAAGCAACAGTATTATCGTGTTCAATAGCATCAAAGTGGATGTTATAAACACCTTGTAGATGTTCAGGTAGTTGGGTTAATTCAAAGTAATGGGTGGCAAACAGTGTCATTGATTTGATTTCATTAGCTAAATTTTCCGCACAGGCCCAAGCTAAAGAAAGCCCATCATAAGTTGAGGTGCCTCGACCGATTTCATCCATTAAAACAAGGCTTTGTTCTGTGGCATTATGCATAATGTTGGCCGTTTCAGTCATTTCAACCATAAACGTAGAACGCCCTGAAGCTAAATCATCTGAAGCGCCAATTCGGGTAAAAATGCGATCTACTGGGCCAATTGTTGCTTTTGATGCAGGTACAAAACTACCAATATAGGCAAGCAACACAATCAAAGCCGCTTGACGCATATAAGTACTTTTCCCCCCCATATTCGGTCCAGTAATAATTAACATGCGTCTGCTTGGTGATAATGATAGTGAATTGGCAATAAAAGGCGTCTGTAATACTTGTTCAATAACCACATGCCGCCCATCTTTAATTTCTATACCTGCGTTGGTTGATAGTGTTGGTGTTTGATAGTTAAGTGTTAATGCGCGCTCTGCAAGGTTGGTTAAAACATCAAGCTCGGCAATGGCATCAGCGCTAATTTGCATATCGGCGAGTTCGGGCATTAATAGATCAAATAGCTGTTCGTAAAGTTGTTTTTCGAGTGCTAATGCTCGCCCTTTAGCTGTAAGGACTTTATCTTCATACTCTTTAAGCTCGGGGATTATGTATCGTTCAACATTTTTCAGTGTTTGACGACGAGTATAATGAATTGGCGCTAAATGGCTTTGACCTCGGCTGATTTGGATATAGTAGCCATGCACCGCATTGAAGCCCACTTTAAGCGTATCAATGCCAAGCGTTTCACGCTCTCGTATTTCAAGCTGTTCTAGATAATTGGTTGCACCATCAGCAAGGCTTCGTAGCTCGTCTAGCTCTGCATTATATCCACCAGCAATCACACCGCCATCACGAATAATCACGGGCGGGGCATCAACAATAGCATGATTTAAAATATCTGCTATGCGATCAAATTGGTTTATTTTGGCACGCAATGTGATTAATGCGGGCGAAGTAAGGCAACTCAATAGATTTTGTAACTGTGGTAATAAATTATAAGCATCACGCAGACGAGCAAAATCACGAGGGCGAGCAGTTCGCAACGCGAGCCTTGCTAAAATACGTTCTAAATCGCCAATTTGTTTTAATAATGGGGTGGTATCATCAATATAATTTTGTAATTCACTGATCGCAAGTTGGCGATTTTGTAATATTGTCAAATTGCGAATTGGTGCATGTAACCAACGCTTAAGCATTCGACTACCCATTGGCGTTTGGGTTTTATCGAGTATTTCAGCAACGGTATTTTCAGTGCCACCAGCTAGATTTTCAGTAATTTCTAGATTACGCCGAGTGGCTGCATCTAATACCACAAAATCATAGGCTGATTGTTTGATAATTGAACGTATATGAGGCAGCGCCGTGCGTTGGGTATCTTTAACATATTGCAATAAGCACCCCGCTGCACAAAGTGCGTAATGGCAGTCTTCAACACCAAATCCGACAAGATCATTGGTACCAAATTGTAAATTGAGTTGCTGTTTTGCCGTTTCAAGGTCAAAATCCCATTGCGGGCGACGGCGCAAACCATGACGATGTTCAATTAATGGCATGCATTGAAAATCTTCGGGATAGAGTAATTCAACGGGACTGGTTCGTTGCAATTCGGCTTGAATTGCTTCGAAATTATCACATTCGAAAACAAAAAATCGGCCTGAACTGATATCGAGTGTCGCATAACCATAATGGCGGTTTTGTTGCCAAATTGAAGCCAGTAAGTTGTCTTTGCGATCTTCTAGTAACGATTCATCACTGACAGTACCTGGGGTAACAATACGAACAACTTTACGTTCAACAGGGCCTTTACTGGTAGCCGGATCGCCAACTTGTTCGCAAATAGCGACGGATTCACCGAGTGAAATCAACTTGGCTAGATAGCTTTCAACAGCATGATAGGGCACACCCGCCATAGGAATAGGCTCACCATTTGAAGAGCCGCGTTTAGTGAGCGAAATATCTAAAAGCTGCGAGCCACGTTTAGCATCGTCATAAAACATCTCGTAAAAATCACCCATGCGATAAAAAAGCAAAATATCGGGGTTTTCGGCTTTAAGTTTTAAATATTGCCGCATCATGGGTGTATGATCGGAAAAATTGTCTTCATTAATCATGGCGTTATTTTTTAAATTTCGTTATGTTCCAATCTGGTAAAACAATAAGCAAGTTTCGTAACGCATTATTGCAATGTATAAAATGATATGTAGTGATTATATTATAACTGATTATTAGTTTATCACAGAAAGCTATTTTATGGCATCAGCTATAAAATCAATATCTATATCATAATCAAAAAATTGCATCAAATATTTAACATATTGATTATTATTTATTGTAAAAGTTAGAGTCCTTTAATTAGTTTTGTATATGTATTATTTTATAAATCTAACTTAAATTAAGGAGTATAAATGTTTAAATTTTTTAGAATGTTATGCGTAGTGGCATTTGCGCTATTTATCGTATCATGCTCCACTTATAAAAGTTCTGCCGAATATCATTTAGCGCAATGGCAAGCAGAATTTCATGCTAAATTTTTATCAAAAAGCCGTTTTTATTCTGAAGTTGAACCAACGGGTAATCAACCTAAAGCAAGAGTTACCGTTATTCAAATAGGGGCAAGTGATGTTAACGTAAAGATGCGGATATATGATGAAGCAACCCCTTATGACAATGGTGGTATGGTTCTTTTTCGATTTGGTGATACGGAGGCCGTAACGCCAGTTACAGATATTCATGGCGTAGCGGTTTTTGGTGATTACGTCAAACCATTAAGTCAAATTAATGTCATTCCAAATAAACCATTTATTTTTGGTTTTACAGTTGGAATGTCAACTAAAGTTGAACCAGAATGGTTTCGTCAAGGTTATACCAAGTTTTTTGTTTGCAATGGGATTAACCGCGCATTTGAATTTACTCCTAAAGCAGGCAAAGATTATTTATTCTCCGTTGGCGCTAAACCGGCACAAGACGAAAACTACCATCTTTGTTTACTCAAGCTAGAAGAATGGGATAAAAGAACTAAACAATATAAAAAAATACCGTTTATACTTTATGCTAAAAAATAATGTTTATCAAAAATGTCAAACCGCTTATACTGCGGTTTAACATTATCAATAAAAATAACACGCCAAATCAATCACTAAAAAGTAAATAAAAACATGAGGAAGATAGGAAGCCTTAATATCATCCAAAATTACTGTTTTTCCTGAAGGCTAAGTGGTTTGTAAAATCGGCACCATTTCGTTAAAGTCTCTGTGGCAAAAGTGGAGCAAATTTTTCTGCAAAAAATTTGAACATCTTAGCTATACTAAGATGACCTAGAAGAGGTGAGTATCATGGATGATACGAGTAATTATAAGTAGAGCGCATTCTGTGCTATGTGCAGGAATTAAAATACCCCGCTTTGGTGTTATTATTAATCGCTTATTTTATTTACAAAAATTAAAACGCCGGAAATCACAGCTTTCCTATAAGTTGTTTTTCACCCTAAAAATCAGTCATAAAAGCTATTTATTTTATTGAAGTTTTTATTTTGTAAAAATTAGCGATTTTTTACTTAATTTATGCGTGTGAGTAGAGGATTTCGCATAAAATCCCCGCTTTGATATTATTATTAATCGTTTATTTTATTTACAAAAGTTAAAATGCCCGAAACCGCAACTTCCCTATCAGCTGTTTTTCACCCTAAAAATCAGCCAGAAAAGCTATTGATTTTATTGAGGTTTTTATTTTGTGAAAAGTAGCGATTTTTTATTTAATTTATGCATGAGGGGAGGGGATTTTGCACAAAATCCCCGCTTTGATATTATTACTAATCGCTTATTTTATTTACAAAAGCTAAAATGCCCGAAACCACAGCTTTCCTATAAGTTGTTTTTCATCCTAAAAATCAGTCAGAAAAGCTATTGATTTTATTTAAGTTTTTATTTTGTAAAAATTGGTGGTTTTTTATTTAATTTATGCGTGAGGTTAGGGTATTTCACATAAAATTCTCACTTTGGTGTTATTATTAATTGCTTATTTTATTTACAAAAGCTAAAACGCCCGAAACTGCAACTTCCCTATAAGCTGTTTTTTACCCTAAAAATCAGTCAGAAAAGTCATTGATTTTATTTAAGTTTTTATTTTGTGAAAATTAGCGATTTTTTATTTAATTTATGCTTGAGGTTTGGGGATTTCACATAAAATCCCCGCTTTGATGTCGTTTCTTAAGATCTTATATTTGTTAAAGCGAAATAATTCGATCAAATAGCGGATTGTTGGTCAGGCGATGGGTGACCATGAGCAATGTTTTATCTTTACAGGTTTTCTTTATTAATTGAATAATTTGTTGCTCGGTTTGTCGATCAAGGCTCTCTGTTGGTTCGTCCATTAAAATTAATGGGGAATTATGCAGTAAGGCTCTTGCAATGCCGATACGGCGAATTTCGCCACCGGATAGTGTTCGTCCACCTTGTCCAATAAGTAAGTCTAAGCCTTGATCCGTAGCTAATAGTTTGTCGAGCTCAACTTGGTGTAATACATCTATTAATTGTTGCTCGGTCGCTTGTTGATTACCTATGAGTAAATTTTGCTTTAAGGTGTCACTAAATATCGTGATCACTTGTGGCACCATAGCAATCGTTTTCCGTAATGTTTTTTCATCAAGTTGATTGAGTTCAACATTGTTGATATAAATATTGCCTGATTGAGGTTGCCATATGCGATTTATTAGGCTTAGCAATGTCGATTTACCACAACCTGTTTTACCAATTATGCCAATATGCTCACCATGTTCAACTGTCAATGAAAAATCAGTTAATACCGCAAAAGGCTGATTGGGATAAGTGAAATTAATTTGCTTAAATTGTAATTTTGCCACGTTTAGATCTATCGTTCTGCCTTTTGGCACAAATTTAATATCTGGTGTTTGATTGAAAATAGCGGTGGTGCGTGTGGCAGAAGAAAGCACTTGTCCTAAAAAGATAAATGCACCAGGAATTGGCATAAGGATCTCGGCACTAGCAAGGCTAACAAATACAAATAAAGCCACTAAAGGTGATAAGGTGTATTGGGTAATTAACCATAGTACAAGTAACGTTAAAAAGCCTGCAATTAGTAAGACTAATGCACTTGATAGCGCCATTAATGTTGATTGGCGCTGCTGATTATACAACCAATCTGATTCCAGTTCATCAAGCTGAGTACGATAGCGCAGTTGCGCATTAAATAGAGTCAGTTCAGCTTGCCCTTGCAGGTAATTGATTAATAATGTTCGGTACTCACTTTGTTGTTTAGCTAGCGTTTTTCCTAGCTGCTCTCCTGCTTGGTAAAAAATAACGGGCACGACAAGTAACGTAGTTGTAAGTATGATAGTAATGATTAGTGCAATGGGTAAATTGATAGTTGCAAGTCCAATAAATAAAATGCCAATGGTCACTAAAGCAGTTACAATAGGGGCAAAGAGTTTTAGGTATAAATGATCAAGCGCATCAATATCAACAATGAAGCGATTAAGTAAATCTGCTCGTTGGTAGTGGGCAAGTTGATTAGCACTTAATGGCAAAATTTTACGAAAAGCAAGCGTTCTTAGATAAGCTAAGATTTTAAATGTAGTGTTGTGATCAACCAAACGCTCCATATAACGTGAAGCGGTGCGAGCAATCGCTGCCGCACGTACGCCGGCTGCTGGCAACATATAATTAAACGAATACAAACCAGCAACGCCAACAAAAGCGGTAGAAGCTAAAAACCATCCTGATAAAGATAATAGAAAGACACTAGCAAATAGGGTAAGAATTGATAACAATAAACCAGCTAAAATTTGCCAAAAATAGTGTTTATAAAGAGCTATATAAGGGCGCAATATGGCTAACATAAATCCTCCTCGCTATCACAAGGCAGCTTACCTTGATGTAGCTTGCTGTGGGCTAGTTGCCAGATTTGTTCATAATTCTGCATATCATCTGTTTGGTGAGTAATGGTAATGCTGTTGGGGGCAATAGGTTGTTGATCTAGATTTTGCATGGTTTGCTTGTCTAAACTAGCCGTTGGCTCATCAAGAATAATTAATTGGCAAGGTTTTAGCATAGCTCTAGCTAAAGCAATTCGTTGTGCTTGTCCAACAGATAAACGCACGGCATCTTCGCCAACTTGGGTTTCAATTCCTTCTGGTAATTTGGCAATTACATCGGCTAATTGTGTTTTGGTGATTACCTCTTCAAGTTCTTGCATTGTGGCGTTTGGCTTACCAAGTAAAATATTATCGCGAATAGTGCTATTTAGCAGATAAGGATTTTGCCCTATCCAACTCACCTTTTGCTGCCAATCATTTATATCTAATTGGTTAAATTCAATGCCATTAATTTTTAGCGAACCTTGATAAGGTAAAAAACCAAGCAACACTTGCATTAACGACGTTTTTCCTGCGCCACTGGTACCAATCAAAGCCAATTTAAACGGTGCTTGCAAATTAAACGATAGTGGACCAACGATAAATTGTTGTTCACTGGATAGTACAATTAAGTTATTTGCTTCAATGGTTTGTAATGGTTCATCCAATTTGATGTTAGTTGCTTTAATGTTAGGTTGTTTTTGCACAATGTTTTTACTTAAAAAAGTTTCGATATTATCAGCCGCTGCGATTGCTTCTGCTTTAGCATGATAGTAGGTGCCTAAATCACGTAACGGTTGAAAATATTCAGGCGCTAAAATTAATGCAAAAAAACCAGCAAATAAGGTAACAGTTCCGTTGTATGCGCCAAAATCAAATTCTCCCAAATAGGAAAAACCAAAATAAATCGCCACAATGGCGATTGAAATTGATGTGAAAAACTCTAATACAGCAGAAGATAAGAATGCAATTTTGAGTACTTGCATCGTTTTTATACGAAAATCCTCAGAAGCACGAGCTATTTCGTTAGTTTGTTTTTCGCCTTGGTTAAATAGTCGAATGGTATTGAGACCTTTTAGACGATCTAAAAAGTGACCACTTAAATAAGCGAGGGCTTTAAAATGGCGACGATTGATATCGGCAGCCCCCATTCCGACTAAAATCATAAAAATAGGAATCAGTGGCGCTGTGCAAAGTAAAATTGTAGCGGCAGCCCAGTTAAAAGGGAATATCGCTATACAAATTAAAATCGGAGTCATGCTTGCCAATCGCATTTGTGGCAAATAGCGTGCAAAAAAGTCATGCAATTTATCGACTTGTTCAATAATTAACGTACTCCATGCGCCGATCGTGTTTTGATTTAAGTAAGCAGGACCATGCAATTCAAGTTGGTTAATTAATTGGTGTCGAATTTGCTTGCGAACTTTTTGACCTATGGTAAAGTTGATTTTTTCACGCAGATAAATAAAAAATGCCCGACCGAATAATACCCCAATTAGACCGCCCCAAAAAGGTAAGATATCCGTAAAATAGTGTTGCTCAATAATAATTTTTTGTAAAATGATTGCAAGCAACGCAGCTTGGATAATCACTAATATTGTTAAAACAAAGCCAATTAAAATTGAAGCCCACAAATTGGTTTTATGCATTTTTGCATGCTGTTTTAACCAGCCAAGTAAATAGGCTTGGCGTTTTTTATCTAATGACATGAAGCTCTTTACTGTTTATTTTAAGTTGTCCAAATAGTGTTCGGCATCTAAAGCCGCCATACAGCCCGTACCAGCTGAAGTAATCGCTTGACGATAAATATGATCCATTACATCACCCGCTGCAAATATTCCCTCGATACTGGTTTGTGTTGCATTTCCTTGTGTGCCTGATTGCACTTTAATATAACCTTCATTTAATTCAAGCTGTCCTTCGAAAATGGTCGTATTGGGTTTATGTCCAATAGCAATAAATACGCCTAAAACAGAAATTTCTTCAGTTAAATTTGTATCTTGTGTGCTACGGATTCGAACGCCTGTAACGCCCATGTTGTCACCTAAAATCTCGTCAACGATGCGGTGTGTATGTAAGATCACTTTACCTTCTTTTATTTTTTGGTCTAAGCGATCCATTAATATTTTTTCAGCTCTGAAGGTATCTCGACGATGGATTAAATGTACTTCGCTAGCAATATTGGCTAAATAAAGGGCTTCTTCAACGGCAGTATTACCACCGCCAACAACGGCAACTTTTTGGTTACGATAGAAAAAACCATCGCAAGTTGCACAAGCTGATACCCCTTTGCTTTTGAAAGCCTCTTCTGATGGTAAGCCCAAATATTGTGCTGAAGCCCCTGTAGCGATGATCAATGCATCACAGCTGTATTGCGTTTCACTACCATAAAGCTTATAAGGTTTTTCGCTAAAATCGACACGATCGATGTGATCTAAAATAATTTCGGTGTTAAACCTTTCAGCATGTTCTTTCATTTTGACCATTAATTCTGATCCCGTTAAGTCAGGCGCGCCAGCAGGCCAGTTTTCAAGATCTGTGGTTGTAGTAAGTTGTCCACCTTGTTGCATTCCTGTAATTAATACGGGGGAAAGGTTTGCACGTGCAGCGTAAACTGCTGCGGTATAACCTGCAGGGCCAGAACCAAGTATTAACAAACGGGCATGTTTGGTTTTCATTTTAAATCCTTACTTATTTTGACTTTGGTCATTTTTAGCAAAACTAGTGCAATTTATAGCAGATAAGTCTAACATTATTAATCCTTATAGTGTAAAAAAAATTGATTATTGTATCAATAGGCAATCATAACAGGCTGTATTTGTATTATTTGCGTTGAGTTAATTTTTTGCGAATTAATTGGTTATCTTTTTCTTTTCAATTATTTTAAAGATATTTATTCCTTTTTAAACTTTGTTTGTTTTGGTTTTTTACTTTTAGTGTTTAAAATGTGCGCTTTTCTTATTCTTAAATTTTTTCCTATCATTTAGCAATAACATTTTAATTATTAGTTTACTCGACATCCTAACAAAACAAGGGGGAGATAAGATGAACAATCCTTCAAAAGAAAATGTAGAAGCAGTGCTTAGAAAAATTGGTTGGGCACAAGAGATTTTAAATTCGGTACAACAAAATATTAGCGATCCTCAAGTTGGTAATATTTTATCTGGTGTTGCCTTTATCATGGATTCGGCTTCATCTGAAGCTGAAGCGCTCTATCAATTAATTAAATAAACAATTAATTAAATAAAGCTCTGCTGTTTTTTCATTTATACCTTCATTCGCCGTTTGGCGATTGAAGGTATTCAATTGGTTAGCTCGTTGAATTGTCATCCGATAAATATGTTGTTATATCTAGCAATGGCCAGCGAACACGTGCTGTAGGCTCTCCGGCTCGATAGCCGAATGCTAAACATAGCCCAACACCAAATGATTCACTACTTAATTGCGGTATATATTTTTCTAAAATTTGTATTACTTTATCGTGATCAAATCCACCTATTGCACATGAGTCAATGCCTCGAAATGCAGCTGCTGTCATCATATTGGCGCTAGCGATATAATCTTGCATTTCTGACCAGTGATTAATGGTTAAACCATCAGCAAGTCCTTGCTCGCAAAAATTAATAAATGCTTGGCAAGCAATGTCGATTGCTGTTTGATCATTGGGATTAGGTAAAGTACGAGCAATAGCTCGGCGTAAGTAATCACTTTGCGAAGTGAAGTTATTGGCTTTGCGATAAAGTATGATCACAAAATGTGAACAGCTTGTCACTTGCTCTTGATTGTAGCAAACCGATCGCAATTGTGCCTTTATTTTATCACTGTCAATGACCACAAAATGCCAAGGCTCCATACCAAATGATGAGGGAGATTGTCGGCCAGCTTCTAATATATATTCAATATCATCATTATTGATTTTTTTTGTTTGATCAAATTTTTTACATGCATGTCTAAAATCAAATGCTTGGGTTAGCTTATCCATATTTTCTCCTTATGATTTGGTATTCCATGGGGCAACTTTTAATAATAATAACATACCTGGGATGGCGAGAATCGTACATAAACTAAAAAATGTTGTCCACCCCAAATATTCAACCATAATGCCTGTTGTCGCATTAATTAATGTTCTTGGAATTGATGCTATGCTAGTAAATAAAGCAAATTGTGTTGCAGTATAAAGCGGATTGGTTGTTTTTGCGATAAACGCCACAAATGCGGCGGAACCAAGGCCAACGCCAAGTGATTCGAAACCAATTACTATTGCTAATAAAGCTTTTTGGTATGTCCCTATAGCATTAAAAGGACCTTCCACCGAAAGCCAAGCAAATCCTAAAATTGAAATAACTTGTACAAGACCAAAGGACCATAGTGCGCGGTTTATTCCTATTTTTATCATCAAAATACCGCCAATTAGTGCACCCAATACGCTTGGCCATAAAGAGGCATTTTTTGCTATCCAGCCAATATCGGGGCGACTATAGCCCATTTGTAAATAAAAAGGTGTGGCTAATGAAGTAGCCATACTATCGCCTAATTTATATAAAAAGATAAATGCTAATATTAAAATGGCTGTTTTAAGCCCATTTCGAGTAATAAATTCATTAAATGGTTCAATGATGATATCTTTAAAATGGTGATTTTTTGGCATTTGATTAAGAGGCTCTTTGACCAGCAATGTCATTATGATAGCCGGTAGCATAAATAGTGCTGTAATGATAAAAACACTATTCCACGGTAAATAGTTTGATAATATAAGTGATAATGAACCAGGTACTAAACCTGCAATTCGATAAGCGTTTGTATGAATACTATTACCGAGCCCTAATTCTTTATCAATTAATAATTCTCGTCTAAATGCATCAAGCGCAACATCTTGAGTGGCGGAAAATAGCGCAATAATAAAGCAGGTAATCGCAATTAACCAGATGTTTAACTTAGGCGAAAAAAATCCCAATATTGCGATTGAAAAAGTAAGTATAATTTGGCAACCCAGCATCCAACCGCGGCGTCGCCCTAAATTAAACGGTGAAATATTATCCATAAATGGCGACCAGATAAATTTCAAAATATAAGGAATTTGCGTTAACGAAAAAGCACCAATTGTTTTTATATTTACACCATCGCTTGTTAACCAAGCAGGTAATAGTTGTAATAATAAATAAAAAGGAAGACCAGAAGCAAAACCCGTAAAAATGCAGATTAGCATCTTGGTGTTAAAAATTGTTTTCAAAAGTGAATTTTGCGCATTATTCATTATCTATCTTTATTGTTAGTTTTTAGCAAAGTGCTATCATAGCATATAACCTATAAAAATAATTCGATAAGCGAAGGTAAACACTGTTACCTAAAGTGATATTGCCAACATAACAAATTGATACGCAATATTTTTTTGAAAGCTAAAAGTCGTTTTTGTTAAAAATTGTAAAGACTATGTGTTGTGTTTCAGTATAAAAATTGTTTGAGTATAAAGATTAACGCCAACAACCAGTAAAAAATAACTAATTACCATTAAGAGGGGTTTAGTAATATGAAAAGTTCAATTAAAGTCGCTGTCTTTAGTAGCAAGCATTACGATAAAGAACACTTAGAAATGGCAAACAAAAAGTTTGGTTTTGATATTGAATATTATGAACATAAACTCAGTCATAAAACGGCTGTTACAGCTCAAGGGTATGATGCTGTTTGTGCATTTGTTAATGACGAAGTCGATAAAAAAGTACTACAAAAATTAGCCAGTTATGGCATTAAAATTTTAGCACTTCGTTGTGCTGGTTTTGATAATGTTGATTTAGCAGAAGCTGAAAAATTGGGAATTACTGTAGTGCGAGTGCCTGCTTATTCGCCAGAAGCCGTTGCAGAGCATGCAGTGGCTTTAATGATGACGCTAAATAGAAGAACGCATAAAGCCTATCAACGCACTCGTGATGCTAACTTTTCGTTAGATGGGTTAACTGGCTTTAATATGCACAATCGTACTGCTGGCGTTATTGGTACCGGCAAAATTGGTCAAGCGGTTATTCGTATATTGAAAGGTTTTGGTATGCATATTCTTGCTTATGATCCTTATCCTAATGATATTGTGGTTGAATTAGGAGCGCAATATGTTGAATTAGATGAGCTATATGCCAAATCAGATGTGATCACATTACATTGTCCAATGACACCAGAAAATTATCATTTATTAAATAAAGATTCATTCCAAAAGATGAAAAATGGCGTGATGATTATCAATACCAGCCGTGGAGCATTACTTGATGCAACAGCTGCTATTGAAGCATTAAAACAAACCAAAATTGGTGCTTTGGGCATGGATGTTTATGAAAATGAACGTGATCTATTTTTTGAAGACAAATCAAATGATGTCATTTTAGATGATGTATTCCGTCGTTTGTCTTCTTGCCATAATGTTATTTTTACAGGTCATCAAGCCTTTTTGACGCAAGAAGCATTGTTGAATATTTCTGACACCACTTTGAGCAATATTAAGCAAGTTGCGGAAGGTAAATCATGCTCAAATATTGTTAAATAATAAGAAATCCCTTATGATGTTGTCGATTTTTTAATTACTTAAGATATGGATTTTTTTATGCGCCGTATTATCGTTTGTCTTAATTTAATTTTATTGCTTGTAGCTTGTAGCAGTAATAGATCTTCAACATCGCCAATGAAAGAACACCGTGGGCATGCAAATGTCAAAGGCGGTGTTTATCTCGAAAAAGATCACAACCCATCTAAAACCGCAAGTCCGTCATTAGAAATAGATAAAGAAAAATTTATCGATAGAATGGTGAGCAAGCATGGTTTTAACCGTCAACAGCTTCGCAATGTGCTTGCTCAGACCAATAAACTTGATTGGGTAATTAATTTAATGGATAAACAAGCACCAAAATCAGGACCTGCAACAGGACCAAATGGTGCTTGGATTCGTTATAAAAATAAATTTATTACGGCAAGCAACCTCCCTCGTGGTGTTGAATTTTGGAACCAATACGAAAAAGAGTTAAAGCGTGCTTATACCGAATATGGTGTTCCACCTGAAATTATTGTTGGCATTATCGGTGTCGAAACAGGTTGGGGTAGAGTAATGGGTAAAACGAAAATTATTGATGCGCTATCAACGCTTGCCTTTTACTATCCAAGGCGTGCACAATATTTTTCTAACGAATTAGAAGACTTTTTGGTGATGTGCCGTGATGAAAGCGTTGATCCGTTTGATTTAAGTGGATCATTTGCTGGCGCAATGGGATATGGTCAATTTATGCCGTCAGCGTTTAGACGTCATGCCGTTGACTTTAACCATGATGGTCATGTTGATTTGTGGGATCCAGTTGATGCTATCGGTAGTGTTGCAAACTACTTTAAGTCATATGGTTGGCAACGAGGTAAGAAAGTGGCGGTAATGGCTGATGGTCAGGCTCCATCACTTAACTCAGGTTTTAGCACTAAATACTCAATTGAAACGCTTGCAAAAGCTGGCTTGAAACCACAAGGCTCACTAGATGGTCATACTCAGGTGAGTCTATTGCGCCTTGATATGGGCGATCGTTACCAATTTTGGTATGGCTTACCGAATTTTTATACCATAACCCGCTATAACCATAGCATGCATTATGCCATGGCAGTTTGGCAATTGGGACTTGCAGTTAAAGAAGCAAGATAACTATCGAATATTTAATATCAAATTTTATTAGGTCGTTGTTATGCGACCTTTTTTATATCTGCCAATAATATTTAAGAAATAATCAGTTTTATTGCAAGTAATAATAAAAATACACCAAAAAACTTGATCAGCTTTTTTATTGATAATTTTTGTGCAATTTGTACCCCCACTTTTGCCATAGGAATGCTCGTCAGCATAATAGTTAATGCCGCAGGTAAATAAATAAAGCCCAAGCAATATTGGGGTAATTGTGGGGTATGCCAACCCGCAATGATGTAGCCAACTGTACCACCGATAGCAACGGGTAAAGTGAAAGCAGCCGATGTTCCAATTGCTTTTCGCATATCTATACCACATTTTTGTAAAAATGGTACAACTAAAACACCACCACCCACGCCAACAAGTGCAGCAAAAATGCCAATTAAGGTTCCTGCAAATATAAAAATGCTGTTATTAATAGAAATATTTTTACTAGTATGATTTTGTGAAACTTTACTCGCTTGTAAAATAAATTGACCACTAACATAAATAAGAAAAATGATAAATATCCATTTTAACCAAACCCCTGGAATATAAGGCGTCAT
>NZ_LZHP01000043.1:0-41099 GCF_001690605.1 Gilliamella sp. Nev6-6
AATAAATTTTATAAATAATAACAATAAATTAAATGATTACATACCAAAATAAAACAAGCAAATTAAGTTTAATAGTCAGAACAAATTTTGAAGCAAACCTTCATCACAGGCTTAACTAATAATGCCAAAACTAACTTGAAATATTATTCACTGTTGGATTTAATAAGTATTGAATAAGCTTGTTGATAACTCTTTAATATTTTGATTATTTAACATTTTTATGAATCGATTAAAAAACAACCACTAAAGTAAATCAACATTACTTGCCAGTTTGATTACTAATGGCTTATTAAGGCAAAATGAAGGAAAATACTTTTTAGGACTTGCTTTTTATGAATTTGGCAATAAAGCAATTGAACAATTTAATATAAAAGAGCTAGCCATTGAGCCTCTTTCATTTTTGCGAGATAAAACACAACTTGCTTGCCATTTAGGCATATTAGACGGCAACTCAGCGATTTATTTAGCCAAAGTCGAAAGCCCTAGCGCAATTCAGGTCAAAAGCTGGCTAGGTCGCAAGCTTTCATTGCATAGCTCTGCTCTTGGTAAAGCACTTTTAGCATGGGAACCAGAACAGCGTATTGATGAGTTATATCCAAACGAAAACTTAGTGATTAAAACACAAAACACAATTACCACAAAAACGGCATACAAAAAGGAACTTAAAAAAATACGCGAACAAGGTTGGGCATTTGATAACGCCGAAGACTTTGACGAAGTGACTTGCTTAGCTGCACCAGTTTATGATAAAAGTGGCAAAGTCATTGCCGCAATTAGCACATCAGGGGTTCGATTTCAAATGCCAAGTGAAAGAATCAACGAGTTTGTTCAATATTTACTGAGTGCAACGAAAATGCTATCTGACAAAATAAAAAGCTAATCTATTTTATTTGTCCATATTCAGTTGCTGATCAAAATGACCAAAGCTTAACCTAATGGTGCCAAGTTCGTCACCAAAATCGGCACCTTGCGATACAATTATCCCTTTTGACAGCAATTGATTAAGCAAGGTTGATTCTTGTACCACCGTGCTCACGGGCAAATGAGCATACAGATGAAAACCACCCAACGGCGCTTGATAAGTAATGTCACCACCAAAATAGTTATCTAACCACTGCATTAACTGTTCAGCTTTGATTTGTAGTGCTTGACGTAATTGTTGTTGGTGTGAAGCGTGATAACGTTGTAAATATTCTTGAGCTAATAATTGTGGCAATATACTTAAACCTGAATCAATGTGTTGACGAATTTTGGCTAAATTTTCGATAATATTATACGGCGCTAACATCCATCCAACACGAATATTTCGCCCAATATATTTTGATAACGACCCTAAATAGATAACTTGGTTATGCTGATCATACTTTTTAATTGGCATTACAGCTAAATCAGGAGTAAATGCTAGACGGCTATAAGCATCATCTTCAACAATCCCGATACATTGTAGTCGACAAAACGCTAATATTGCCAACTTTCGCTCATTGCTCATAACAAACCCTGTTGGATTTTGAAAAATAGGATTTAAAAATAACCATTTTATTTGATGTTGCCGTACACAATTTGATAGGCTATCAAGCGTTATGCCTTCATTATCGCATTCAATACCATATAAACGTAATCCCGCTGCTTGAAACAAAGGTAATGAGTAAAAATAGGAAGGAGACTCTATACCAACTGTATCGCCAGGTTTAAGTAAACCCTGTGTAATAAGAAATAATGATTGTTGCGTACCTGATGTAATTAAAATTTCATTAATATCAACTTGCATAGCAAACTGGCTTTGCATATAAAGTGCAATTTGTGCTTTAAGCGATGGCAAACCTAATTGCAACATATCACTGTTTTTTTCGTGCATAATTAATTCATTTAACGAAATATTTGGCAACTGGAGCTTGGGGATTAAATGCGTTGGTAAATCACCATTAGCCAGATCACAAATACACAATTGTTGTTCGCGAATTTGCGCTACTTTTTGCTGATAAAACGATTGTTTATTATGATAAAAATGTGCAGGTAAACGCCAATTAATCGATGAATAAGCTTGCACGCCCCATTTTTGCTTATTAACATAGGTGCCACTCCCTTGACGACGGATCAGCACACCCCGTTCTGTTAACAACTCCAGCGCATGAACCACAGTTGAGCGATTAACACACAATTTTTTTGCCAGATCACGTTCTGAAGGTAGTCTTTCACCCGCGAACAACACGCCCTGCTCAATATAGTGTTCTATTAGCTGCGTCACCTTTTTAAAAAGCGCTCCAGTAAATGGTACCAGTTTTTGTTTATCCCACATTATTATTCCACTTTAATGGTTTAGCCCGTTTTTTAATTATTTTTGTTACAGCAAATTTACCCAAAATTGGATGGTTTTATTATAGTCCAATTGGCTGTTTTTTATTGTGCTTTATTTTTGAATAATACTCCACACTAATTACAGTTAAACAATATTGCCATTATAAACCTAAAAAGGAGTAAAAGATGAACCAAGTTACAGGCACACAAACCGTTAAACGAGGCATGGCACAAATGCAAAAAGGCGGTGTAATTATGGATGTTGTTAATGCAGAACAAGCCAAAATTGCCGAACAAGCTGGCGCAGTTGCAGTGATGGCACTAGAACGAGTACCGTCGGATATCCGCTCGGCTGGTGGCGTAGCCAGAATGGCTGACCCAACCATTGTTGAGCAAGTGATGAAAAATGTGAGTATACCTGTTATGGCTAAAGCTCGAATTGGTCATATTATTGAAGCCCGTATTCTAGAATCGATGGGCGTTGATTATATTGATGAAAGCGAGGTATTAACCCCTGCCGATGAACAGTACCACTTACTTAAAGATGAATTTACCGTGCCATTTGTTTGTGGATGCCGTGATTTAGGTGAAGCACTACGCCGAATTGGCGAAGGTGCATCAATGCTACGCACCAAAGGTGAACCCGGCACGGGTAACATTGTTGAAGCTGTGCGCCACATGCGTAAAGTCAATGAACAAATCCGCCTAGTGGTCAGTAAATCAAAAGATGAATTAATGACCTTCTCCAAAGAAATAAATGCACCTTACGAACTGATTTTACAAATCAAACAGCAAGGAAAATTACCCGTTGTTAATTTTGCCGCAGGCGGCATAGCAACCCCCGCCGATGCGGCATTAATGATGCAACTTGGTGCCGATGGCATTTTTGTTGGATCTGGGATTTTTAAATCACAAAATCCTGAAAAATTTGCCAAAGCCATTGTACAAGCCACGACTTATTTTGATGATTATCCACGCTTAGCTCAGCTTTCAAAAGGTTTAGGCGAAGCAATGAAAGGCATTGAAATTAGCACACTGACTCAATCCGAAAAAATGCAAGATCGGGGTTGGTAATAATGTATTCATCAAAACCAAGTATCAAGCATATTGGTGTGCTCAATTTACAAGGTGCGGTAAGTGAGCATATGACAATGTTAAGTAGTATCAACAATGTACAAACGTCTTTAGTTCAGAAAGCCGAACAATTAGCAAGGTTAGATGGTTTAATTATCCCAGGTGGAGAATCCACAACAATCAGCCGTTTAATCAAACAAAATGGGCTTTTAACACCCATTCAACAATTTGCTAAACAAGGCAAAGGTATTTTTGGCACTTGTGCTGGGTTTGTGCTTTGCGGTAAAACCACAACACATAACGAAGTAGAGTTATTGAATTTAATCGATATAAGTGTTGAAAGAAATGGATTTGGACGCCAAGTTAACAGCTTTGAAACAACCTTAGATATACCAGTTGTTGGTCTACAAATACCCGCTGTATTTATTCGAGCCCCCTATATTACCAAAGCAGGAAAAGCTGTTCAGCAACTCGCATTTGTCCAACAGCATTGTATTATGGCAGAACAAAATAATATCCTAGTTTGCGCCTTTCACCCCGAACTAACTAATGATAATCGCATTATGCGTTACTTTATTGATAAATGCTAAATTAAATAAGGGATTTTATATAAAATCCCTAAAGACTGTCCTTATCTAATAGCTAATTTATTGCAATTAATTAATGGTAGATTACTCATGTTAATCAATAAAAATCTATAGCTAATTGTCCTTTAAATTCCCAATAGATTTTTACTGTCATTATAAACGCACCCGCCTACACGGCGGTAAACATGTCTATTTTTTAATGATAGAAATGAGTTGTTTTCTAAACCGCCTACACGGCGGTAAACATTTTAATGGTTCTGGTTTTAAAAAAAGGAAATTTCTAAACCGCCTACACGGCGGTAAACTAGAAACGAATATACTATAAACTTTGTTTGGCAAAAGGCAAATAGGATTTTTGTCTTCAAAAACCCTTTTTGAAAAGGTTTTTATAATTCATTGTTTTTATTAATTTTAATTTTTTGTTAAAAAAAAGGGTAACAAGTTTTTAAATTTTTATATGATAACTTAATTTTTCACGCAAAAAACATCAGATACCACATTGGTTTTATTTCTATTTTAAGATAAAACCAATGGATAAAAAATTAATGACACTAAATCAATCAATAATAAGATATCTAACCAAATAGTTTCTTGCAATTTGCTGCACAATGCCCATACTGCTATAATTTTGTTATCCTTCAAACTTGGATTTCTATTATGTACATCATCTATGGCATTAAAAACTGCAATACAATGAAAAAGGCCTTTACTTGGCTTGATGATCACCATGTCAGTTATCAATTTCATAATTATAAAACTGATGGTCTTTCTGAAGATCTTTTAGATATTTTTTTGCAATTAGTCGATTGGCAAAGTTTACTTAATACCCGAGGAACAACTTGGCGAAAATTAGATGAGCCCGTCCGTTCACAAATAAATGATGTGCAATCTGCAAAAAAGATTATGTTAACCAACCCATCCATTTTAAAACGCCCTTTGCTTATTGACGGTGGCAAGCGTGCTGTGTTGGGGTTTTCAAATGAACTCTATTCACAATTTATTTCGCAATCTAAATAAAATCGAGACTATTATGACTGAACCTGTTATTGCGCTAACCAAAGCACTCATTGCTGAAAAATCAATAAGCCCTGACGATAAAAACTGTCAAAAGATGATTATTGAGCGATTAAAACCGCTCGGTTTTATTATTGAAGAAGTGAATATTGGGCAAACCAAAAATTTATGGGCTTATCATGGTGATGCCACCAGTAAAACCCTTATGTTTGCTGGACATACCGATGTTGTGCCAGTTGGTGATGAAAGCAAATGGCTATACCCACCGTTTACACCAACCATTGATGAACACGGTGTGCTTTATGGTCGTGGCGCATCTGATATGAAAAGTGGTGTTGCTGCAATGGTTTGTGCCGCAGAAGATTTTGTTAAGCAATACCCAAATCATGCTGGGCGAGTGGCCTTTTTAATTACATCAGATGAAGAAGCCGATGCAAGCGATGGCACAGTTAAAGTCGTTGATTTGCTTATTAAACGAAAAGAACGTGTTGATTACTGTATTGTAGGCGAACCGTCAAGTGACGTTGTACTTGGTGATCAGATTAAAAATGGACGCCGTGGCTCACTCACTGCCAATTTGATTGTACATGGAATTCAAGGTCATGTCGCTTACCCGCACCTTGCGGATAATCCTATTCATCGCTTTGCCCCTGCACTAGATGAACTTGTTAATACTATTTGGGATGAAGGCAATCAATACTTTCCACAAACGACTATGCAAGTTGCCAATATTAATGGTGGTACTGGCGCTGAAAATGTTGTACCTGGCGATCTGAGTGTACAATTTAACTTTCGTTATAGTAGTGAATTGACTGACACGGCAATTAAAACACGCGTAGAGCAGATCTTACAAAAGCATAATTTAAATTATACATTAAATTGGCGATTATCAGGGCACCCATTTTTAACCCCACAAGGCGATTTAACTAATGCAGCGGTTAGTGCCATTAAAGAATTTACCAATATTGACACTAAACTATCGACCAGTGGCGGCACATCGGACGGGCGTTTTATTGCTCAAATGGGATGCCAAGTTATTGAACTTGGAGTACTTAATAAAACTATACACAAAGTCAATGAAAACGCTAATTGCCAAGATATTATTACCTTAACTGCGATTTATCACCGTATTTTAGAAAAATTATTGCTAACATAGCTATCATTGTGTCGTTATCCAATTAGTTTAAAAGGAAATAGCATGGAGTGGTTAAAAGATTACTGGTGGATGATTGTGGTGATTTTAATTGGGATTTTTATTAATGCTATTAAAGCACTGAATCGGCTAAGTTACAAAGCGTATCTTGAAAAAAAGAAAGGGATAAAACCTATCCCTTATCAAGATGACGACGACGATTAGCCATCAAAAAATTCAACTAACAAAAAGTAACACGTGCCTTAGCGAAAATCTTGGGCACTACTATCAAATAGTGCTTGATGACGATAGCGATCAACCCACATTGCTGTTGCGCCACACACAGCAATAGGCATAATAATTAAATTAAGCACCGGTACCATAGTAAAAAAGCTGACTAATATGCCAAAAGCTAAATTATCACCCCGATCTTGTTTAAGTAACTCACTCATCCGCTGAAAAGTTATTTTATGGTTATCAAAGGCATAATCAGCATACTGAATATTAATTTGCCAAGCAGTAAATAAAAACCAAACCACAGGCGTTATTGATTGTCCAATAACAGGAATAAAATAAGTTAACAATATGGGGATTGCCCATAATAGATAATTGGCGAGTTTGTGTAGTTCTCTGCCAAAAATACGTGGTAGATCTTTAATGATACTAATCCACGATGTATCAGGAGCAGGAATACCCGTTAACTGTGCCTCAACCTGTTCGGCCAATAAACCGTTAAACGGTGCGGCAATGATATTAGTTATAGTGCTAAAGAAATAACAAAATAGGATAACTAACATCAAAATGACCATTAAAATGAGGATATACCCTAACCAATGTAACCAACTTGGCATATACGATAACCCCCAATCGACCATGCCCGAGATGGTATGAAAAAACCAATAAAATAATATCGACATAACCACAACATTGGCGATTATGGGTAAAAAAACAAATCGCTTAATACCTGGGCTAAACGCCAATGACCATCCTTTAAAAAAATATTCAATACCTGTTGTTGGTTGATTTTTTGGTTGATTGGTTTGTGAATACCGATGTTGCGATCGGATTTCTAAATTATTATGCGTCACATTCGATTCCTTTTTAATAAAAACGAATTGAGTTAAAAAAACTAAATTGAAACATGATGATCATTGTAAACATACCTCATGGCAACCTGCAATAATGATCAGCTAACTTTATTGGGTATTTTGTTAAAAATCACACTATTGCCTTACTTTTCCAACCATGTTTTGACCTCGTGCTTAATAGCCTGCATTAGCGCTGATTTACCCGCAAGTTGATATAAATTCACGATCAATGGTTGATTATTTTTGTTTTTTATCAATGCTGACAATATCTGCATTGATAATGGTTGCTGGTGGGTTTGATTATAGTGATTCAATCGGCACAGCGCCGCATAAGTCGCTTCAAACGGTCGGTGATAGTAAACAAATCCAGCCAGTTCATCTAAATCTTGCGCATCTAAATCTTGTGAAAGCATGACATTACTGTCTTTTGTGATCATCTCGCTGAAAGGCAAATCGATGATATCTTTAAGCCAGTATGCATTGCGCTGTAGTTTCTGCTCTAGCTTAATGGTTAAATGCAATCCAGATTCGGTTAGTGGTTTAAGCGCCATAACAGAATAACTGCCACTACTTGCCTGTTTATGGCTACTAACGTGAACCAAAACAAATCCACAAGCGGTCCAAAATTGATAATTAGTCGGGCTATAAGCAAAACTAACTGACAAAAAATCATTATGCTGTGTTTTAGCATGATCAAATAGGGTGTGTATAAGTTGGCTAGCAATATGTTTGCGCCGATAGGTGTTTAGCACCGCAATGCGGTTAATTCTAACCGAACGCAATTTAGCTGCCAACCGTTCTCCCGCATGTGCAACAAGCGATTGCGCAACTAAATTGCCTTTAGGTCGGCGAGTTCCTTTCCACACTTCATTGATCAGACTATCGGGCAAGTTGCCTTCATCAACGGCGAGTGCCGCAGCAACTTGCTCATTGCCGATTGTCGCCTGCCAAACCGACAAGTTTTGTGCGTCAAACAAGCGCCTTAAATCAGTTAATGTGGTTTGATAATGCGCGATTTTTAATAAATAAAAGATAGATCTTAATGTGTTAATATCATTGCGTTCAACCTTCGAATATTGTGCTAATAATACATTGAGCTCGGAGCCAGCCTTTTGCTCTAATAAACCATTTAGCAACAACCGATCACTAAATTGCTCCAACTTATCACCTGCATGCCAACGAATGGGTGTGTGTAGGTAGAAATATTGACATGAATTGTCTAACAACAATTTCAACAAAAAGCCCTGCCCAGTACCTTCATAGCCTTCAGCTGTAGTAGTTAACAACACTCTGCTATTATTGGCAATTGCCTGTTGTAGCAATTTTTTTAGCATTGGCAAAGGGATCATTGCAGCTTCGTCAATAATCAAATAATCCGCAAAATTATTATGAGAACATGCAATTAATTCATCAGGAGCAAAAAAGAGGGTATTCGGCTTAGCAAAAGTAAAAAAGGTAGTTAATGCTGATTTATTGGGTGCAGTAACAATGCAACGCCGATAATGACTAAACTGCCCAGCTAATGCTGATTTGCCTCGCCCACGTTTGGCAACTACGACATTAATGAGCTTATTGCTGTTTAACAATTGCTTTAACGTGTTTTGTTGTTCGGTTAAATCGCAATAATTATCGGTAATAACAGGTAAAGATGGGATCGAGAATGTCGCTGGTTTGGAAAAATATCTGCAACTAGAGGATAAACCACATTCCGCCAAGGTCTGCATTAAATGCGCAATAAAATTAGGCACAGTAATAGCGGTTGGATTTTCGTTCCAACGCAAGCTGTCCTGATCGTGCCAACGGGATAAGTCGTTAGGTAATAACAAAACTAGCATACTACCTTTAACGAGCGTGCCAACCAGCATAGCAAAGGCATCAAGGTTGAACCCTGCTGTTGCATCAAATATAGCATGTCGAAATTGGCGCCCTAATAACTTTTTAGTTTGGTTAGGGGAAAGCATATTGGAAACAAATTCATTTGGCCAATTAGTCTGCGAGGTGATCGTTAGCCAATCTCCAGCATAATTACCGATAATATGACTAAGTTGTGCAAATAATTGCCTAGTTTCACCCTGTAACACCCATAGCGTTCTTGTGCTGTTGGCGTTGCACATAGACTAACTTTTTCCAATCAATAACGACAACAAACCAGCCGCAATCAACGGTCCAACAGGAATGCCTTTGAAAAAAGCCACACCAACTAATGTGCCAATAATTAAGCCATTAATAATGGTTGGGTGTGCTCCCATTAGCGATACACCACGTGTACCAAGCCACGATACCAAAATACCTACAACGATCGCCAATAAAGATTGCCAAGAGGTAAACGATTTGGCAAGATCGCCAATCTTTAATGATCCATCCGCCAATGGCACCATCATAGCCGCCGTTAAAATAACAATACCGATAGTTAAACCATATTGATTTAAAAATGGAAAGTAAACAGCTAATGGCGTTAGCTTAAATAATAACAATAACAGTACTGCAAATGTCACTGTGTTATTATGTGTTAAATAACACAGTGCAGCTAACCCTAAAAGAAGAAAAAAAGAAATATCAAACTGCGCAAACATTACAAAGGAACACCTATACGTTTTGCCACTTCTTCATAGGCTTCAATTACGCCACCTAAACCTTGTCGAAAGCGATCTTTATCCATTTTTTTTAGTGTATCTTTTTCCCACAAACGACAACCATCGGGCGAAAACTCGTCACCTAAGGTAATTTCATTTTTAAATAAGCCAAACTCAAGTTTGTAATCAACCAATATTAGCCCCGCTTTATCAAATAAATCAGTTAAAATTGTGTTAATTTTAAAACTGAGCTCTTTCATTTTAACTAGTTGATCTTCACTAGCCCAGCCAAAGGCTTTGCAATGCGATGCATTTACCATTGGATCATGCAATGCATCGTTTTTGAGAAATAATTCAAATGTAGGAGGATTTAAAACTTTGCCTTCCTCAACACCTAAACGTTTAACTAAAGATCCCGCTGCACGATTACGCACCACGCATTCCACAGGTACCATTTGTAGCTTTTTAACTAACACTTCATTATCTGATAGTAAAGCTTCAACTTGGGTTGGAATACCTGCTTCACGCAATTGAGTCATAATAAAATAATTAAATTTATTATTAACCATTCCTTTACGTTCTAACTGTTCGATACGTAAACCATCAAATGCCGATGTATCATTGCGAAACTCAAGGATTAATAAATCAGGGTTTTCGGTTGTATATACCGTTTTTGCTTTACCACGATAAAGCTCAGCCAACTTTTTCATGCTTATAACCTTATATCAAATTGCCAATAAAGAATTAAGGAGCTATTCGCTCCTTAAATTCCAAACTTATTATTGATTTTCACCACTCACGGCTGTTGCGGGTTTCTTGCCCTCGGCCTTGTCTTTCGCAGCATCATCACTTTGCGCTTTTGGTGGTACAACGCGCAATGAATCTGGTGCAACATCATCCATTATGCCATTAAATAAGCTAACAACATAACGCTGTACTTCAATAGGCTGCGAAGTTAAATCATCAGCCCCACGTGTTAATGAAACCGTTGAAATCACTATCGTTTCGGTATCACCCACTAATTGTCTTTTAAATGAATAAGCTGCTTCAACGGTTTGATCTTCATCTGCACGTACCATAAATGCCTTACCAGTTTTTAGCGTATTATGATCTTGACTAACAATGGAGATATTTCTTTTGCTTAAGCTATTCGGGATACGATCCCACACGTTATAACTTAATGGCACGTTAAAAGTCACCGCGCCGTTATTATAAATTGCAAAGGCTTCTTGAATAGTCGGAATCGGTAAAATGGGTGGGCGGATATCCACTCTTTTGCCTAAATCACCGCTAACTTCAGCATTATTAACATAAAATTCACCGCTTTCAGCTGGCACAGAAATGCCATCAGGAATAATTAACGGTTTTAATGTAGGCGCTTTAAGGTAATCTTCATTTCCATCGACTTCACGCTTATAGTTTTGATTGCTCCCACAGCCAACAAGAAATAAAGAAGTCATAATGGTTAAAACAGCCACTTTTTTAATGGCTTTGTTTTTAAATAAAGTTCTGTTCAATGTGTGATTTAACATAGATATCTACTTTTTAAAATAAAGGTTATACAACACTAATTAGAGTAAATTTGCTTCTTTTAACGCTTGTTCAACTGCGGGGATCGATGATGCACTGAGTGATACCATTGGCAATCGAATTGTTGCATCTTGCATTAAACCTAATTTTGCACAAGCCCATTTGACTGGGGTTGGATTCGGTTCGATAAATAAATTATGATGTAAAGCCATTAAGGTATCATTTAAAGTTCGGGCTTCTTGAATTTGGTTATTGGCAGCAAGTTGACATACAGTTGCAACAGCTTTAGCTGCAACATTAGCGGTAACGGAAATAACACCATCACCACCTAAAATCATAAAATCCAAAAATGTTGAATCATCACCACTAAGTAACTTAAAGTCAGGTCCAACCAATTTACGAGTAGGATAGACTCTAGAAAGATCGCCTGTTGCATCTTTTAATGCAACAATATTTTTGATTTTAGCCAAGCGTCCAACCGTTTCAGGTTTAATATCACTACTGGTGCGACCTGGCACATTATATAAAATCTGAGGCAGAGCGGTGCTTTCAGCAATGGCTTTAAAATGCTGATACATACCTTCTTGAGTAGGTTTGTTATAATAAGGTGCAACCGTTAAACAACCTACAACACCAATATTTTCAACCCGATGAGTTAATTCAATAGCCTCTTTAGTTGCATTAGCCCCTGTGCCCGCAATAATGGCTATACGACCGTCAGCATAATCAATGGTTCGTTTAATAACATCAATATGCTCGTGATGATCAAGTGTTGCCGATTCGCCTGTTGTTCCAACCGAAACAATAGCCGATGTCCCATTAGCAATATGATATTCAACCAATTTTTTTAAGCTTACATGATCAACATTTCCTTTGGTATCCATCGGAGTAACAAGTGCGACCAAACTTCCTGTAAACATAAAATGACCTCTCATATTATTGGTTTATAACACAACGTAAAGAATAAAAAATCTGCGAACAAGTATGCGATATTTCTAAAGTAAATTCAACTTTTGTTACGCCGGATTATCAATATCAATAAAAATAACTTCAACACCATGATTATTAGCTAACCATTCGCCTAATTTTTTAATGCCGTAACGCTCGGTAGCGTGATGCCCAGCAGCATAAAAATTAATGCCGTACTCGCGCGCAATATGAATAGTGCGTTCCGAAACTTCGCCAGTAAAAAAAGCATCCACGCCATTTTGCGCTGCCTGCTCAATATAATCTTGCCCTCCACCACTACACCACGCAATACGATTAATCACTGCTGGTGCATTATCACCACAAAATAACACTTGTCGCTGATTATTGTGTAACACTTGCTCTAGGTGTTGTTTAAATTGTAGCGCCGTCAGTGGCATGTTTAACGTGCCAGTAAAAAGCAGATCAGCGATATCATTACGCTTATCGACCGCAATCCCCAACAAATTAGCTAACTCAATATTATTACCAAAAATGGAGTGTCCATCTAATGGCAAGTGATAACTGTATAAATTAATATCATGCGTTAATAGTGTTTTAAGCCGTTTATATTTAATACCTGTAATGGTTTGTGGTTCACTTTTCCAAAAATAGCCATGGTGCACAAGTATAGCATCGGCTTGTAATTCAACCGCTTTATCCAATAATAACTGACACGCGGTCACGCCAGTCACAATCTTATGCACCTGTTCGCGCCCCTGCACTTGCAATCCATTTGGTGCATAATCACGATAACGGGTAATTTGTAGTTCATTATTAATTATCTTTTCTAATTCAAAGTTGTGCATAATTCACTCGGTTTTAAGATCATTTATATGATGATGATTGATTATAATCACTTTAATCAATCAGCGCATCTTCTTGTTCGTTTTAATCTCTATTTTGCAAAAATGGCTACAATCCTTGCCACAATAAAAGCGCATTAAAATTAACTATTCAATAGCAAATCTCAATGCCAATGCTAGGCGAAATAATCAAAAGCTGTCATAATAGTCTTTTTTTGACAAATTAAGATAGATTAACGTGCCAAACGCCAAATTATGTGAACGCTTTCGTGGGTTTTATCCTGTTGTTATTGATATAGAAACATCAGGGTTTGATCCAAAACTCAATGCTATTTTAGAAATTGCCGCTATTACTTTAAAAATGACACCCGACGGCTGGCTAGAGCCAGATCAATCCTTGCAATTTAATGTTAATCCATTTAGCGACGCGATTTTAGAGCCAACAGCACTGGCTTTTAACGGAATCGATCCGACTAACCCTTTACGCTCAGCGGTAGATGAAAAGCACGCTTTAGACGAAATATTCAAAATGGTTAGAGCCGGCATAAAAAATAACGAATGTACCCGCGCAGTCATTGTGGCACACAACGCACACTTTGATCACAGTTTTTTAATGGCTGCCGCTGAACGCTCAAATATCAAACGTAATCCATTCCACCCATTTGCCACCTTCGATACGGCATCACTAAGTGGCTTAGTTTTTGGGCAAACCGTACTGGCCAAAGCTTGTCAAGTAGCACAAATCGAATTTGATCATAAACAAGCTCATAGTGCGCTATACGACACGCAAAAAACTGCGATACTCTTTTGCAAAATCGTCAATCGACTTAAAACATTAGGTGGATGGCCTTTAACAGCCATAGATGATAGAGAAGTAACATCAATCATGGATTGAGAAAATACTTAGTAACACGAAGCATTCATAAACACAATAATAAAAAATTACCGATAAAAACCGATAAAAACCGATAAAAAAGCGCGCTTAATCTGCACGCTTAATGCTATTTAAAAATTAAGGTTTATGTTTTTCGGCAGTTTGTTGAATAAGTGTTTGCAACTCGCCAGCTTGAAACATTTCTAGTAAGATATCGCACCCTCCCACTAATTCGCCTTCAACCCATAATTGTGGGAACGTTGGCCAATTAGCAAATTTAGGTAATTCGGCACGAATATCTGGATTTTGCAAAATATCAACATAGGCAAATGGTTCTCCACATTGTGATAAAACCTGCACCGCCTGTGCCGAAAAGCCACAACTTGGTAATTTTGGCGAACCTTTCATATAGAGAATAATTGGATTATCGGCAATTTGTTTTTTGATTTTATCGAGCGTTGTCATTTCAGTGGTCATACGATTTCCTTTATCATTTTTCGTAATAATACTGACTATTTTAACGTACAATGGATATTGTTCCCACTGCTATCTTAAATCCCCATTGTTTAATGCATATTTTTAAAACAAACAAGGGGCAATAAATAGCATCTGCTTATGATTAATCGTATCATTTTAAGACTTACTTCTCATTAGTAAAAAATAGCAAAAGAATTTTTAAGCTAACAAAAGATTAATACGTTTTATCATCAAAAATCAGTCAGAAAACCTATTGATTTTATTAATTTTTTTATTCTTGATTTTTAAGTTTTTATGTGAGGTTTTTAACGTTATTTTTTAGCCATAATATGACAGTTAGTCATTTGATTAACAATCCCTTTTCTTGCTACTACACTTGCTACTGCAAAAGCGCTTAACTGGGATGGTAATTAACTAAAGCGCCACCTGACTACAGAACGTTTGGCGCTTTACTTACTTTGCTTAACCGAATTTTATATTGCTTTTTGCAAACTTAGAATTTTTATCAATGCCCAACGCTAGGGATAAGTGCACAAGGTATACCAATTGTCGCCATTCCCGCGGAAATCAACAGTAGCTTCCGCTGGGCTTACCACAAAATGGCTGCTTGCATTGAAAATGTCACTAGTCCAATGCCAATCGTAGCTATCGTTGAAAAAACTAGAACCAATGTAAAAACTAACATCTCCCCACTCCGTACTAAAGCCAGCATCGATTCTACGTTGGCGAAACCAAGCGTTTGATGTTGGCACTGCTCCATCGATGCCATTTACACAAGGGAAACGGGAATTAATAATACCGCACTTCGCATTGGTTATATCCTTAAGTTTTGGCTGACGATAACCCAAACTATTACACCATGCTAATGAATCAGAATAGAAAGCCCTTTTTGTACCACGATGAACAAACCACTGCTTCAACACAAATCCATATTTGATTACCACATTATTACTTTTATCATAACCTTTTAGTACAAATAGTTGCGGTAAAGTTGGCTTAGCTATTGTCCCTGGATTGCTAGATTGTCTTTGAGCTGCCGTTACCGTAGGGCCTGTGAGGGTGACTTTTACCCCGCCTAAACGCTCAAAGTGATAACCGTTACCTGCTGATGGTTTTGGCGGCTCTACTGTCATGCTAGCGGTTATCCCTCCCTGACTTACCGAAGGCCAACTTAATTCGCTTGGGTTTACGTCATCATCCATATCTAAATAAAAATACAGCCCATTAGCGCCTGTTGTCGGAAAATTTTGTTCATAGGTAGCCAACTTAGTTGATTGAACTAAAAATCCGCCTCTATCATTGTCGGTGTACAGGTGACCAAAAAGATAAAACTGATAAGAATGACCAACAGTCTCAAAAATGCCTAATGCACCTTTTGGTGCAAAATTATTATGCAATAAATTTGGCCTTACGTATTTGATATCATCATAATGACAGCGGGTTGATCCCTTTGGTTTGATATAGTAAACAGCACTACCACTATCAAATGTACTATTATTGGGCATGCCATAACGTGTACTTAAGCTACCGTCACTGCTTGTTAATACTACTTTATAAGGTGCATCACATATATTTAATACCGTATTACGATTCACGGCATTATCATCTTTATCGGTGATATCAACCGTTAAAGTCCCTGTTGCGCTAGCCCCATTAGCGTCTTGACCGTCGCCATCATCATCCCCCCAATAATGATATGGCGGGCCGAGTAATGCATTTAGCGCTATTGAATTCACGTCCACTGGAACGAGCATAGTAATATCACTAAAACTATCACCCAGTTGCGGTAACTCAATGGGATTTGTTGGGCTTGACGGATTTTTTTGTGGTGTGATAATTTGACCGTCTGATAGCTTAATACTTAATAATTCCTCGGTGGTTGAGATCTTCGTTTGCCCACCATCATACGTAAAATACGGCGCACTACCTTGTATTACTTTTGTGCTTTGCGCAGATAATGCCTGCACATCCAATGAACATAATAGCAACAACGGCAACAAGAAGCGTGGCGGTAGCAATTTTTTCTTTAACGAAAAAGACAGCTTTGTGAATTTAATTAAGTTGCGTGCATAAAAGCAATTTTTGGAACTAGCTACAAAAGTTAAGATATAGGACATCCAGTGTCTAAAATAATACTGCATTACATTTCACCCATCTCGTGATTTTTGTTTTATTTTAATTTTTTTCTGCGTGTAATATCACTGTCTAGTTTAGTTTTTAAACCGCGAAATTATAACCACTAAAATTTTTTTTGCTACCTTTTTGTTAATTTTTTGTTTGTTTTTTGTTTAATTATTAATAATGAATGGCGTAACGACTTTTAAGAATTGGCTTTGTGGGAAATCGCATTATTCTATTCGATTTTATGGGATACGTTTAAGAGATTAACGCTTCAGAGGTTTTCACTAATAACACACTTTACTGACAAAACTTAAAACACCTAAAACCCCACAAACCTTAAAATAAACCTTTGTCAGCCTAAAAAATCATTCAGAAAAACCATTGATTTTATTGAATTTTTTTCTTGGCGTTTTTTCCAAAAAATATAAAAGGGAGTAAACATACCAGCAAAATATCGACCACAAATTCTTAACTGAATTGACGATTTAGAAAAAGGCGGTAGCAATCAAGGCATAGGGCTACCAGCATTGACGCCCAAAATAATACAGCATCACATTTCACTTACCACACAAACCTTTTTTTATTTTTCTGGTTTACCACTTACTTGATGAGATTGTTTTTCAATAATTGAAATTGTTACTTTTCAAAAATATTTAGCACGTTTTTTTGTCAGTTTTTTGTAAATTTTTTAATGGATGGAGTGACTTTTAAAATAACTAGGTTAAAGCGTTTTAGCTCCACTATTTTAAATGAAAGTTTTTATTGCGACTTTTAGATATGATTGATTCTTAGCATATTATTGCGTCAAAAAAAACAACAGCCGCTTAGTAATGGTAAAAATGGACGAATTTTTTTGATGAAAAACCAGTCAGAAAACCAATTGATTTTATTTAATTTTTTATTTTTACCTTATAAAGGATGACAATTTTTGCCTACCCTTCCACAAATCCCGACAATATAGTATGCTAGCTACCATCGTTTCAACTCACACTAAACCGTATACACCGTGCACGCATTCATTTTGACTTTACGTAAAGTCTTTTACAGCAGTAATCTTCTTTTTAGTCTTCGAATGTTAATTAGTTTAACAGGTTCGACTTTGGTTCCGTGGTATTTTGGGTATACTTCGCTAGTTATTCCCCTTACGCTTGGTGTGGTGGCAGCGGGTTTGACTGAGATCGATACGCGTTTATTAAGTCGCTGTATTAATTTAATTCTTACGTTGATCTGTTTTGCTATTGCGACCTTTTCGGTCGAGTTGCTATTTAATTATCCTGTGTTGTTTATTATTGGTTTAGTATCTTCGACTTTTATTTTTATTATGCTTGGTTCGCTTGGGCAACGTTACGGTGTGATTGCGTTTGGATCAATTTTGATTGCTGCCTATACCATGCTTGGGCATAATTTATTTACCGATAATTACACCTTGCCCTGTTTTTTGCTGCTAGGTGCGCTTTGGTATAATGTTGTTTCGTTAATTGAATCGATCATCCAACCCATCCGCACAACTCAACAATCGTTATCGATATGTTTTATTCAATTAGCTCAATATCTTGATGCCAAGGCGGCTATGTTTGATCCCGATGAAACCAATCATTTTATCAAACAAACACAACAACTGGCCGATAGCAATAATCAGTTGATTAATGCTTTTAATCAAACCAAAAGCACACTGTTTAATCGACTAAAGAGTTACAGAGGGCAATCTTCTGTCAAAAAGATGCTTAACTATTATTTTGTCGCACAAGATATTCATGAGCGGGCTAGCTCGTCACATAGCAATTATCAAATCTTAAGCCAGCATTTTAAGCATAGCGATATTTTGTTTCGGTTTGCACGTATTTTAAATTTGCAAGGCAAAGCTTGCACTAAGTTAGCTGTGTCAATTAAGCTAAATCAAACTTATCAGCACGATCCCCTGTTTGTGCATTACTTTTCGTACCTTGAAGAAGCTATCAAACAATATCAAATTCGTGATAAAAACAATGCATTATTGGTTAAATCTTTGCAAAGCTTATATCAAAACTTGCTATCTATTGATCTATTATTAGCCAATGTTGATACTGAGCAACATCTATCAAAAGAACAAGAAGATAACCAATTAGTTGACGAAGAGTTAACTAGCTTTCATGATATTTTTAGCAAAATTAAACGTAATTTGACGGTTAAATCAGCATTATTTCGCCACGCAATTCGTATGAGCCTTGTCCTATTTGTTGGCTATATGGTACTTTCCTTTTTCCAACTTACTCATGGCTATTGGATTATCTTAACCAGCCTATTTGTTTGCCAACCTAATTACTCAACGACAAAACACCGATTAAAATTACGTGTAATCGGCACTCTATTAGGTATTATTATTGGCATTCCTCTTACTTATTTATTTCCTAGCGTTGAAGAGCAGTTAGTGTTAATTATCATTACTGGTTGGTTATTCTTTTTATTTAAAAATTCACAATATGCTTACGCCACCGCCTTTATTACATTGTTAGTATTTTTTAGCTTTAGCCTGATTGGTGAAAGTAGCATTTCGGTGGCTATTTCACGCATTATTGCCACCTTAATAGGGTGTTTTATTGCGTGGTTTGCCGTTAGTTTTATTTGGCCTGATTGGAAATTTAGAAACTTACCGAAATTGATTGATCGAGTTTGTCATGATGACAGCCATTATTTAGCGCTAATTGGTAGCCAGTACTTATCAGGAAAAACCAACGATCCGCAATATCGATTAGCAAGGCGAGCCGCTCATGATAGCAATGCCGATTTATCATCTTTAATTAGTTTGATGACGAAAGAGCCTCATATGAATCCAATAGTTATTGATCAAGGATTTCGTTTATTAACCCTTAATCATACATTGATTAGTTATCTTTCTACCTTAGGCGCACACCGAGATAAAGGGATTTCGCCCCACACACTTGAACTGTTTGACGATCTATCAGTGTATATTATCAATCTGTTAACAGATAAAAAACTGGATGAAAAATATCAATTAATAAAAAAATCGACCACAGATTATATTGAAACGCTCTCGTTCAATGATAATCTAGCCAATAATGATTTGTTAGTTATGCAACAATTGGTGTTAATTTTAGATATTCTGCCAGAGTTAATCGCTCTGGCTGGTAGCCTAAAAAGCTAAGTTATACTAAAGCAAGGTTACACTAAGGCAAGGCGAATTTTCTTATAACGTTTTTCATTATTTCTTTACTTACTAAAAAACGATTGATTAATTTATCAGATTGAATCACCACTTTTACTTTTTATAGAGTTTAATCATTTTTACGATTAATGCATTGGCGATTCATTTTAGCATCAATAAAAACCATTTTAACGACTTTAGAATGATTTAGGGTGAGAAAGCAATTGCATCACAAAAAAACTTCAATAAAATCAATAGCTTTTCTGAACGATTTTTAAGCTAACAATTCGGCTTAATAAGCTGTATAGGTAATTGATAATGCATTTTTTTTAATAGATAACATAAATAAACCGCTTGTAATAGATGCGTTATCGAGATGAGTTGATTGCTAAGGATTTTGTTTAACACTAAACTTAACGAGTTTAATCCTAAAGTGTCACAATCATGTTGAATTGCTTTCAATTGCTGTTTTTGATCGATAAATAATTCAAGTCGTCCTGAACAAGCCACACTTTCAAGTATTGTTAATAGAGGCTGAATAATAAAAGTTGAAAGCGAATCTTTAGTGTAATTATTTTCGCTTAACTGCATTTTTCGCATTGTATAAGTATTTGAGAGAAACATGTGTTCGGCCACTGCGGTTTTTCTTCGGCGCCAAGAATCTTCAAAATCAAGATTTAAGGTTTTTATTTCATTTGTTTTTTGTGCTTTATAAAGTAAAGCGAAAGGTTCTAAATCTAAAAAACTCTCGTTTTTTACGGCTTTCACTAATATGGTTAAAGGCTGATTTTGTGTTTCTAGAAAACTACGTAAAACCTCAATGCGTGATTTTCTATATTCATCCCAAAACAGCCGTAAAAATAACTGGTTTTTCTCGGCATCTTTTACGCACCAAACTAAACTTTGCCTAATTTCATCAAAATACGGCTTATCGTTATTTTGTATATGAACAAATACTACCTCATTAAAAAGAACGTCATCCAAATGGCTATTTTGCAAATAACCATTTAATACTGACCAATTTTGGAAGCCTGTAGTTGCTTTAAATTTAAGATAATTTTCATCATTCCACCCGTTTTGTTGTAACGTAGCGGTCGAACCACTACTGGCTAACTCGCCATTTTGGGATATACGAGGGCGATGAAGTGTTATGGCTTTTTGCATTAACCTATCAGGGGATGTTTGCCATATCGACATACTGTTCCAAATTGTTACACGGTTAAAATTGATATTATTTTTATCAGATCTGGCTAATGTCGTTTCTTGGTATTGTTGTTGTTTTATATCCCAAAAGTAAAATGTCGCACCAACGGCTCCTGTTCTACTTTGCCACCAACGTCCCCCTAATGGTAATAAGTCAAGTGCTTGCTCTGTTGTTTTATATTGGCGCGTTATCTTACCTCGCAATTTGCTAAGCGGTTCACCTTGATTATGTAATAGCATTTCGGTATAAGCTTTTATCTGCCCCAAAAACAGTAAAATATCTTGTTCTTCAACGGTAAAATGGCGGTTAGCCAGTAACTCAACCAATTGACATAGTTGCCTAAGCATTGCCGCCAACCGCGGTAAATTTTGTGTTTTGGCTGATATATTGAATAATTGTAAATGCGATAGTTGATTATGACTAATATGAGATAAGCCTTGATAAATAAGCTTATAAATATATGTTTGAATCTGTTTTATGAGGGTAATTTCTTCAAGTGAAAGTAGTTGAGTCTCATTTTTTATCTGATCTACGGCTACTGGCCATTGCCATGCTTGATTATTTTGTTCAAAAAGATAAGCAATAATGGCTAAATGCACGGCCATTTTTTGTTTTATGGGAAGTGCTGAGATCATCCCATCAAAACCTGTTCCTGCTATATAAATAATAGGTTCAGAACTTTCAGGTACCGTAATACGTAGTTGCGATTGTTGCGATTGTTGGTATTGAATTGTCAGTAAATTATTTTTTTGCCAATTGCATACAAGTTCATAAGCCGTCAGTGTGTTCGCTTTACCTGCTTTTTTTAAAAGCTTGCTGGCATCTAATGATAATAATTCAGTTAACACGTTAGTTAAAGGCGTGATTGGCTTAATCTGATCTTGTTTAGCCTGATTATTAACTTTATTCAAATCATCTAATGGCGTTAATGGTTTTATTGGGCTTCTATCATCTCGTTTAGTGCAATGAGAGGGAGTTTCTTCTGGTACTGAGTTATTTGCTAAACTATTTGCTGAACCATTCGCTAAACCATGCTCCGAATTATGCGCTTGCAACCATAAAACAGCCGATATGATATGCTTACAATGCCCATGCGCTGGGCAACTGCAACTAGCGGCTTGAATCCCTTGTGCAGGCAAACAAACTTGTTGTCCATCAGCATTGAATTGCAAAATATTATTATTTTCTTGCTGAATAAATTCAATTTTATTTGCCTCAATATCTTTACGAGCGCGGCGAATTAAACCAATGTTAGCATAAAGCGCTAAAGCGTCTTGATCATAATTTAAATAAATTTGCTGCCAACTCATTACATAACCTCCGCTAACCAAGTAGCAAAATGTTCAGGCGTTAATGCAGCAATTTGCATACCTCGATTAGCTAATTGCTGTGAGATTTGCAAATCATAAACCGGCTCGGCATTGTCGTCTAATGCGGCTAATCCTAACATTTTAATGCGGTTACTATTCATCCTTGACACGGTGGTATAAAGTTCAATGAGTGATCCCCCTTCGCAAAAATCACTAACCAATACCATAATAGTTCGATGCGGGGTTTTGACTTTTTGTTCAGCATAATTAAGCACTTTTGCAATGTTTGTTCCGCCACCTAACTGAACGCTCATAAGCACTTCAACAGGATCGTGAGCTAAATGAGTAAGATCAACAATTTGCGTGTCAAAAACAAACAAGTGCAAATTAATTGTAGGTAATTTCGCCAAAATACTTGCACAAACCGCAGAATAGATAATTGAGTTATTCATTGATGCACTTTGATCAACACATAAAATAATATCCCAAGGTAAATGCCTATTCATTCGCGAGTTGAAAATGACATTTTCAATCATCAGTCGCTGGTTGTTTTGATCAAAATGTTTTAAGTTGGCTTTCATTGTAGCTCGCCAATCGAAGTTTTGGCTACAACGTATTTGGGAAGGTCGAAATCGATGTTTTTTACCGCTTATCGCATTAATAAAATTGGGTTTAATTTTTTGTAAGATCTGATCAACAACCCTTTGAATCAATTCTTTTACTGCCAAATAAACCTCTTTTTTTAATTGCCTCCGAAAATTCATTAATAAATGCAGCGAATTCATATTGGGTTCTAACGCATTAATAACGCTAGGATCGTTTAAGAACTCGTGTAATTGATAACGTTCTATTGCCTGCTGTTGCATTCGTTCAAAAGTGCTTTTAGGAAATAGTTTTCGCGTTTTATTTAGCCAATTAATGGTGTTAAACACAGAATGATGATTGCTACCGCCCTTCCCTTTGTGCTTTGTGTGATCTTGTTCATCCACGTTTAACCCTCGTTGACGGTATTCATGCCGATAAAGGAAATCCAGTGATTGTTCTAATCTAAGATCATTTTTATCGAATGCTATTTGATTAAGGTGATGATCAGCATATTTACCTAAAATCAACCGCCATCGTTTAATATGATTAACGGTTTGAGTGTCGATTATTGGTTTATTATTATTCATGTTTATACCTTACCGTTTAAACCAATTTTGGAGTTGCTGTTGGTTAATATACTGGCAAATAGCGAATTCTAAAGCGAGAGTTTTTTGTAAGTCGTCATCACTAAATTTATATTGTTCAAAGTCCATGCTCTGCTTTTTAATGTGATATTTTTTAGCAATTTTTTCAGCAATTGTCGCATTTTGTTTCGGCGTCAGCTTTGCGAAGGCATATCGTAAATCAGGCAGTATTTGTATAAATTTTTCTTGCTCCCATTGTGCCAACAATTCATCAAGGCTCATTAACAATTGCGACGATTGAATAAGTAATTCTGGTGAACATTGAATCAAGCCAGTTAAATAGCTACTTACTTGTTCATATTGAGCACCTAAATCAAAAGCAATTTTTATTTTTTCATCAAGTTCTGATTGGCTAATTTGCGAATCTAGGTAGCAGAGACTATCAATGGCACCACGAATTAGTGGCGCTTGGGTTAATAAAGGCTGTAAACGTTGTAAATTAAAATAAAAATCCTGCTTAAGCTTTTTCGAGTTAAGTTGCTCAGGTAAATTATTGAGTAGATCTCTAAGTGATAATAATGTATTGAAATTTTCTTGCTGTTGTTGCTCATCTGATTGCTTTAATGTATCTAGTAAGAAAAAAGCTTGCCTTGGTACTTTAGCTAATAAAGCTAACAAAGTGGCACTATCATTAAGCGCTAAAAAATCACGCCCCTGCCACAAATAAAGTAATCGATGCCCACAATCAACTAATGATGACAACGTATTATCCGTATCTAAGTATTTTGATAGCTTTGTCAATAACGTTGTAAAATAGGATGGAAATCCCATTAAAGCCGCTTTTAGCATAATTTGAACAACAAGTTGGCAAGGTTGGGTTATGCCATCTTCGGCTAATGACTTCATCAATAGATGTAGTTTTTGTAAAGCGATATGTTCTAACCGAGTGCCTTGTTGTGATAGTTCAATTAACTTGGCTTCAACCATTGGTGTCCATTGGTATTGCCAATCTTCAAACATGATGGTTAACCGTGTTCCATACTGGTAATTGGGACCATCAAGACGCTGGGCAAAGCCAACATCTAAAAAAGCCAGCAGATGTAAAAAACGGCTCCGTTGCCGATGTTCAGGTTTACGGTAAATATCAATATGTGCAATTTTAGGTAATGTATCGTCTAATTTAAAACGATACTTTTTGAGCATTGCGTAAACCTCATTGACTAACGGCGGTGAAGCAATGTTACTTGGGATTTTGCCAAATTGGTCGCCCGATAAAGTACGATGAATTATTTGCCAAAATTCTCCACGCACATCATGAATGCTACCCTTGATAAAGGCTGACTGTATACCATCAAGTAAATCATATCGTCCTGGACCACAATGCCCTCGTAACTCGGCTAATAAATAGGTTTGTTCAATCGCAGATTTTAAGGGTACTAAGCCAATTTCATTATTGGCGCCATTATCAACACTTTGCTGTTTTCGTAATTGCTGCACAATATTTGATAAAAATTGCAAGGCTTGTGCTTGTCGGTGATCTTGTGTGGTTTGTGATTGATTTTGTTCATAATTTTGTTCATAAGTTAGCATTGACTGCCACACTTCTTGATAATAAGCAGGAGAAGGCATACCGGCAAAATAGCCGTTTAATGCATCAAGGCGCTCAAAACTATAACGAATAAGCCAAGTTCGATCACCATCATTTTTATTTTGCCATTGTTTCGCCTCGCGCTGTTGATTTACTTTATTAATTTTTGCTTTGTTGGGTACAATGAGTTTTGCGTTCGCCAATCCCTCATACAGCGCTAAAGTGTGAAATCCCCCTGTGACAACAACAATTTTTGCCTCTGGCATGGACTGTTTTAATTGCCTAATTGCCGTTATCATATGCTGTTCTCGTTGGCTAGAGCCTTCTAATTCAAGCGATGAAGCAGTATATTCTAACCTTGCCATGGCACACCAAATGAAAGTATCTTCAAAAAAAGTGCGCCAGTTAGCAATATCAGCAAAATCACGTAATTCAAACAAATGTTCCCAAACTTCATCATGATCACGACAGTGTAATTTTCTAGCTAATTGCGTAATATATTCACTGTGTTTCAAATAGGTTTCACATAACAATGATGCATCATGCTTTGGCATCATTTCTTGAACAGCTTGCTCAGCCCAAGGTAGATCAATAAATTGAATATTGGCATGGTATTTTTTTGCCAATTGCATTGCTTGCCATTCAGGTGAATAACTACAAAATGGGTAAAATGCGGTGCGCGTAATCAATTCCGTTGCTGATAGCAATTCATTATCGTTATCTTTTTCGTTATCTTGCTCGTTACCTATCGCCTGTTCTTCATTATTTAGGTATTTTGCTATTTGGATATCAGCTTGACAAAGTATGGCTATAGGTGGCTCAGTTTCGTGATGTAATAATTCATCGAGTATGGATGAAAAGCTCGCAGGCGCTTCAATTAAAACATGGGTAGGTTTAATTTGGTTAATCAGTTGCCTAACAGCATAGCTACAAGCAGGACTATGATGACGCACAGGCGCAAAATAGATCTGCTGTTGTTGCAAGGCATCTTTACCTATTAAAGCATGTTGTAGGCGTTGTGGTAATTGTGATCGGCTCATTATCATTATTGATTAATTATTTCCAAAAATGTTTAGATACCTGATAAAACGAGTGCCATTGCGATGAATGTTTAGCCCGTTCACGCACCACATTATCCATATAAAATTGAATTCGTTTGATATCGTCAGCATTATCTTTTAAAACAACACCTATCAGTTGTTTGGCAATCTGCCCTCCATTTAGTGTGCCATCACCAAAATAATAAGCATCTAATGCTGAAGCATACACAATATTCACAGCTTCAGCCGTTGACATCACGGCATCAGGCACTTTAAGGTGAGTGCCATTTTGCGTTTGCCCTTGTCTTAGCTCTTGAAATGTGGTCACTAGCAGTTCAATGACATCAATAGGGACAATGACTTGTGATTTTAATTCGCCTAATTCCTGATTAAGTTGTGTTTGAATTAATTCTATTTCGAAATTTTTATCTGTAATAGGATTAACCGTTTCAAAATTAAAGCGACGTTTTAATGCAGCCGACATTTCGTGCACACCACGATCGTGCAAGTTTGCCGTAGCGATAAGATTAAATCCAGGCTTAGCACTCATTTTTACACTTTGCCCCATTTCAGGGATCATCATTTGCTTTTCAGACATTAATGATACCAGTACATCTTGAATTTCGGGTGGGCAACGCGTGATCTCTTCAAAACGAACAATTTTACCTTGTTGCATACCATGGTAAATAGGCGAGCCGATTAATGCGCGCTCTGTTGGTCCTTCAGCTAATAGTAAAGCGTAATTCCAAGCATATCGGATATGATCTTCACTGGTACCAGCCGTACCTTGAATAGTAAGATTTGAATCACCACTAATCGCTGCCGCTAGCAATTCAGACAACATCGATTTAGCGGTTCCCGGCTTACCGACTAACATCAAACCTTGTTTACCAAGTAAAGAAACAATTGCCCGATCGACCAGTGGATCATCACCAAAAAATTTACGACTAATGCCTAGCTCTTTATTACCTAAAATAAATTGCCGTACTAATTTGGGTGATAAGTTCCAACCTTGAGGTTTATTGTTTGCATTATCTAATTCAAGTAGCGTATTTAGCTCATCAGCATAACGTTGTTCAGCACTTAAACGAATAGCTTGTGCGTTTTTTACCATAATAGCTTCTGCTCCCATTTTGGATCAAAACCACTGCTGGCCTTAGCAACAGCCATATAATCAGCATAGCCTTCTGCAAGCAAGACGGGTGGCACTTGCTTAAGTTCAATTGCTCGGTGTTTTAAACCGGGTTTTTTACTAAAATACAGGTTAAAAAGTGCCACAGGAACATTTTCTTCAGGTACCATACTGCCGCTAAATTCAATATTGATATACAGATTAAGGCCAACAAAATATTTATAGTAGCCATAAAAACAACCTGCGTCTTCAACAGCATCACGTTTATAGCCCAATTTTGTTAAAATGCCACGTAGGGTAAAGCTATCAGTTAACCAGCCAAAACATTCATTGATAATATTATTTTCAACTTTACTCACATCGGGTAATGAGTGTGTAAACTGCTCAAATAGTTGCGTGACTTTGTAGTCTTTAAGATGATGTTGCCATGCTTTTATGTTATCACTTGATAGCAATGCCGAATGTGCAACAGCAATTTTATTTACTTGATTTAATGAAATTTCATCATCGTCTGTAGTAATTAAGCTACCATCTTCGGTTGGCCTGAAGCTATTTACAATTTGCCCTTTGTCATCTAATTCAAGCCAAATTAAACGTTGAATAAGCCTTCCCACAATTGGATGTGGTTGCAAGTATTTTTGCCAATCCTCAACTCGCCAATGGCGCTGTGCGCACATGGCTTCATAAAAACGGGTCATTTGCATATTGAGTAATTGCGTTAGCTCTTTTTTGCTGTTAGTAAACTGTTTTTTAGCTTCTTTCACTAACGTTACATCTTCACTTTTACGTGCTTCAGGTAACGCTTTAATTTCATCACCATCTGAATTTTTTAAATGCCATTTAAATTTATCATCGAAACTCGCCGTAAAAATTCGTTCGCCATAATCGAGCGTTAACACCCCATTATCATCTAACCCTGCGGTAGAAATGGTGCGATCAGCGAGTTCATCGGTCGTCCAACCATTACGCTTCGCAATATTTTCCACCAATAATCGTGCTTTTTCTTGTATCGATGCGGTACGATAACGGCGTGCAAGCGATAAGAGGAGTTGCGTAATAAGTGGATCATCACTATTTGCAAGTGGTTCAAGCATGGCCTCAATTTGTGCTCGTCGTTGTTGATGATCTTTCATATAGTTACGTACTAGTGAAACCGCAACACGACCTTCAATACCACGAGTTAATGCTAATAGACCTTTTGCTTTAATGGCCGATCCAAGATAGACGGCAAGTGTTTCATTTTTTATATTTTCAAATACTTGTTCAAAAGTGATATTGGCATAACTTGGGTAATATTGAGGATATTGTTGATACCACTTGATACATTGTTGTAAGCGCTTATCCGCCAATAAATTGGCTTGTGCCTCAGCCTCTTCCACTGTTGGTCTACGAGTATCTTGTTTGATAAAACTTTGTAAAATAAATTCGCCTAATAGTTGTTGGCTTGACAAACTTAATAAACGGCTATAAATGCCTAATAATGGGTTAGCGGGTTCTTTCAACTTGACAGCTAACCATACCCACCATTGCACAATTTGCGGTTCGACATCTTCTCCATTTTGCCAAGTTAATGATGGTATTAGCGTTACATCAAACCAATCAAAATCAGTAGGTTTTTTACCCTTTAAGCCTTTTTGTGCATCAGCTAATAGTTTTTTAGTGGTTAATTGCTGGCTAATATCTTCACCAATTTTTTCAAGCGCAATTAATAATGACGCTTGTACGGTTTCACGCTTTTCTTTTTGTAAAGCCTCATTTAACGCTTTAATCGAAGATTTTTGCCCTAACTGTGCAAGCCAATTAGCTGCCGCAATACGTACTTCTTGTTTAGCCGATGATAACGCCTGCTCCACTTGGTTGTGAATATTTGGTATTACACTTAAAGCATCTTGCGCTGTATAGCGTATTTGTTTGCTTTCTTCCAAGGCTAATTCACATAGATAAGAAACATACTTAGCAGGCAAAGTTGGAAAAGTTTGTAATATTTTTATAGCGCTCGCTTTATCTATATTGATATACGACCAGATTTCGTTGGCTGGGGCAAATCCCAACGCCTCATCAAGCAAAAATTCATGTTCGGCAAAAAATGGCCATAATTTGTTTGGCTCATTTTCATAGATCTCATGATAAGTGTCTGTGGTTAAAAATGGCAAAGCAATAGCATAGAGAGAACGTTCAGGATCATCAAGTTTTGCTAATACATAGGCTATCTGCCTAAGATCAAAGTCTTTTAAAAATTCGTTTTTTTCATATAATTGTTGAAAATAATAAATGCCAGAATACTTATCAGCCAATCTAGCCGCACGCAAAAAATGAAAAAGTGTACATTCAGGTAAATTTTGTAGCCTATTTTTAGCCAATACAAATGACGTACTGAAGCTATTATCTATTTTTTTAAATAATGCCGAAAGTTCAATTTTACCATTTAAATAGTGATATATATCATCCAAATCTTTCGATGTGACCGCTTTTAAGGCTTTATATGTTTCTGCTTCTGTCGTCCAATTTGTTAAATATTTTTTATTATATTCAGCCTCTTTTTGCGCTGCTTTTTCACATTCTATCAAATATTCTTCATAATTTTGTTGCAAAATATCTCGAGCATTAATTGATAAATCAATATCTTGTATTGGCTCGAAATCAGCAATGACCAACGTTGCTTGTTGTTCAACGGCATTGGCACTTTCAAGCCGAGACAGTGCACTTTCAATTGTCGTAATAACGGTTTTATTTGTTTCGCTAGCTAAGGCTTGTTGTAAAATTGTCGGATCAGATGACATTCTAGCTTGCAATGTCGCAGCACTGCTACGTTGTTTAACGGTACCTGAGGTTAATAACCGTTGTAAATGTGGTTGTACTATTTCGCGCGGAGAGCTAAGTAGCATTTCCGTTGCTAGCTGGCTAACTTGTTTTGAACTATTTAATGACTGTACAGTAATAAAGTCAATCATCATTGTGTGGAGCTCAGGATGTTGTTGGATATATTTTAATTGCTCAACTTGCCCTAATACCGCCATACCTTGCTCGGGTAATTGTTTGAAAATCTCGATATGCTCAATAATATAAGGTAATAAATCATTAATTATAAAGAAATTTCTGAAATAACTCTGATAGTTAATTGAAATATTTTGACGATCAAAAATAGCCATTAGTAACTTTTGGCTTAATTCAGGCTCTTGAGCATCAAGCAATTGATGTAATTGTTTAATTGACCAATTTTGTCGTTGATCCTCGTTAATACAATCTGTCATTGTGGTAATCAAACCATCATATAGCAGATATAAAAACCAAGATGGTACCTGTGAAGTAATGAGTTTAATAAAGTGTAAATTGCTACAAACTGAGGCTAAAACTCGGGCAAAACGGGTTATCTGTTCATTAGAATACTCATCAGTCCAACGTTGGTAAAAAGCTATTCTTGCATCTTCCGATGAATTCGCTTTGTCATCAAGGCTAATGATATACAAATCACAAGGTCTTCTAAGTAATTCATAAAGATTTTTCGTCGAGTTTGAAGATTGGCTTAACTGATTTAAATCAACCAACACATTTGGGTCTTCACCATATAAAATATATTGAGTAATACGTTCTGGCATGGCTTTATTCAATTGCTTTACAGGTTCAAATATGGCGGTAATTAGTTGTTGTGATGATAATTGATTTATTTTATTCATAGTTCTTTCTCCATCCATTCTGGATTCAATCTGTCTAAAGCGTTCGCAACGGCTATATAATCCGCATAACCTTCAGCAAATTAAAAAGGTAAAGAAAATTTCGTTAAAAATATCTGCGATATATCGCTTTGCCTTTTGCTCGCTTGGTATTATTCTAGCTAATAAGTCAGTAAATTGTCGCAAATCTGCTTACTGGAGTTATTCCTCTTTTTCAAAAAGTAAATCTAAATTATGGGTAATTTGCATATTTGTTTCAATATAATATGCACGTAATAAATGCTGTACATGGCATTCTGGTAATTTTTGGAGACATTCTCGGTACAACGTAAGTAATAGTAGATTGTTTTGGCAAATAAATTGATTATTATTGTTTAGATCTAAACTGGCTTCTTTTTCAGCGCCATTTAAATAAGCAAAAACACCATCAAGAGTATCTGATGTCCATGCTTTTAATTTTGCATTACGTTCATGAGCATAATGATAATTTCTGCTCCAAATCGCATTATCATCAGCTTCGTTTTTTGCTTTTGCGGCTAACATGACTAATTGCTGCGCATAATTTTGTTGCATAGTCTGCCTGAAACTAGCTGGTAAAGGGCTTTCTTCAATTGGGTAATAAGGTGGACTATTAAGCTCTGTTAATGGCAATACTGATTGATTCAAATCGCTATTCCTTATTTTAACTAATTTGTTATTTATATACTTATTGTAGCTATACTAAAAATAGATAATCTTTTTAAAAAGAATCCTACATAAAATTTACTCTATTAACATCTTCTTCTAATATCTTCTTCCTCTCAAGAACGAGATTTTACGGTTTTTCAGATAAAAATAATTTATCGGATATCAGTGCCGAGCATCACACCTTGGGACAAAATAGTCGTGCAATGGGTGCATAAATTGAAAAACAGGAGTACAAGCAAACGATGATGATTTAAAACCAAATACAACAGGTGGTTCATTCTTTAAAATTTTACCTGTCCATTGATATATAGGCTCATCTTTGCTATTTAAGTTATTTAACGGGTAAAACATGTCGCCTTCCATTATACCGTCAATCACATTCGTTATTATATTGGAGTCAGAGTCTAATATAATTAAATGTCTTGCGATGATTTCACCACTATGGAAAAGTGCACTTTCATTTTTTATTGTATAATTTTTTATAAAAAAACGAAAACCATTTGCTTGAGCCAAATAACTATCCACTTTTTTTAAATCTTTCAAGTCGCCATCAAATGCTAAAGAGGTAATGTCATCATTTTCATCAAGAACAGGAGAATCCTTTTCATCAATTTTGTTCCAAAATAAAGGCGTTAAGGGCTTTTGAACAAAAGGATTTTCTTTACCAATATAAACAAGATTGCTATATGAATAATCTTTCAATCCTTTTGAATCTAATTTAAAACCAAACATATAATCAGATAAATGGAAAGGACCATCATCTGCGTCTTTATAAGGATTAACAATAGCTAAAACTTTTAAGCTATTAATAGGAAATGATTTTAAATAATTTTGATCATAATCATAAATAAAAACAGTATCGTCTTCAGATATCCCCACTTCAGAAAAGAACTTAGCTCGATACGAATCAGTTAATAAATATTCTTTCTTTTTATAATTTTTTCTTTTGCCTTCTGGAATCAAAAAAACACTTTCCTTATTTTCTTCATCATATAACTTAATATCATCAGATAATGAAACAAACATAAAGTTAGGATCATCTTTAATATAATCAATAGGTGCTAGTGAATATACTCGAATATCCTTCCGATAACCACTACCATCAAACTCTATCAAAGTGTTGTTTTCAAGGTTTTTTGCATAATTATAAAAACTAGGCATAGCTAAAGTAAAAATACAAAAAAAGTAGAATACTTTTTTTATCATAAGTTCACTTGCTCCTTTAACCAAGCAATTTCTTGTGCCCAAATATCCGGATCAATGGTTTCTAAAATAAGCGGAATTTCGTCAATTTTTGGATCTTGCATAATATATTTAAAGGCAGCTTCGCCAATATTGCCTTTGCCTAGGCTATGATGACGATCGACATGGCTGGCAAATTCGCTTTTGGCGTCGTTTAAATGCATGCCTCGCAAGTATTGAAAACCTACAATTTTTTCAAATTCGGCAAAGGTTTCTTGGCAGGCTTTTTCAGTACGCAAGTCATAACCAGCAGCGAAGGCGTGGCAAGTGTCAATACAAACGCCAACTCGGCTTTTGTCTTCAACTTGGTCAATGATCTGGGCAAGATGTTCAAATTTATAGCCTAAGTTAGATCCTTGCCCCGCAGTATTTTCAATAACAGCAACCACATTTTGTGTTTTATCAAGCGTGATATTAATCGATTCGGCAATGCGCGATAAACATTCATCAACCGAAATCTGTTTTAAGTCACTACCTGGGTGAAAATTAAGTAATGTCAGTCCTAGCTGTTCGCACCGTTGCATTTCGTCTAAAAAGGCAGTGCGAGATTTTTCGAGCTGTTCTCGATCTGGATGGCCTAAATTAATTAAGTAACTATCGTGCGGTAAGATCTGTTTGCTAGTAAAGCCATACCTTTCGCAACGTTTTTTGAAGCTGTCGATGATTGTGGGCTCAAGCGGTTTGGCGTGCCATTGTCGTTGATTTTTGGTAAATAGCGCAAATGCGGTTGCGCCAATTTGATAGGCGTTAATTGGGGCATTGTCTACCCCACCTGCTGCACTTACATGTGCACCAATGTATTTCATGTTGTGTCCTAATAACGTTGTTGGTTGATAATTAGTTGGAACCGCTATTGCGTTGTAGCTGATCACGTAAATTAGGTGGAACCCCTTTAATCACTAGAGAGTCAGTTTGCGGATCCCACTTAATGCGCTCCCCTAATAAATTCGAATCGAAGCTTAATGTTAATCCCCCACCACTACCTGAGAATTTTTTAAGCTGACGCAGTGCACTGCGATCAACGGGAAAGGTTTCTTCTAAATCATATTCACTATTTTTAATAAATTCAATAAAGTTATTGTCAACACTGGCTGGTAGTTCGTTGGCCAAATTTTTCAGTTCAATTTCTTCGCCTGCTTGTAATTGGGCTTGACAGTAGTTATAAACGTTTTCGCGCGCGCTGGTTTTGTCTTGTTTGTCAAATTGCATTTCTTGACAGTAATCATCAACCGCTTTGACCAGCGTTTTATTTTGTGCTTTTGCATCTAATCCCTCACTTGCACCTAAATAGTCCATAAAAAAGTCAGATACTTTTCGCCCTACTCGTCCTTTTAAAAAAGTTAAGTACCGTTTTGAGTCAGCTTCGGTTTCCCACTCGGTAATGTCAACTCGAGCAATAATGTCAGCATGAGCGATATCTAGGTATTGCGTTTCGCTAATATCTAAGTCTTCATTAACTAGCATACTTAAACAGCTGTTTAATACCGCAATAATCAGGTATTCAACCGCTAAATAGCGATACTGACAAAATACGACCGTGCCCCCTTCAGCAAAAGGATATTTAGCCAGTTCATTACGCAGTTGTTTGGTTGATTCCTGACTAAAATGTAAAAAGTCTTGATTACCAAGACGTAACTCTTTTAGCGATTGCTCAAACAAGCTGTCGCTATTAAATAGCCCATAAGCTTTGCTTTTGTTGTTATAAATACGGTTGATATCTTCAATTAGATTAACAACCGCCTGCTCATTACTTAGCATTGAATCACGAAGTTGCAGTTCGATTTCTGTATCACTTTTTCTAATTAATTTATGCAGTATGATCTTTTCTATCTGTACGCTCATTGGTGAGGTTCCTATTGGATCGCAATAATCATTAAGAGCGTTATTTTATCAAAGCGTTGAAAAAGTGCTATTAACAATTTACCAATCTGTTAAACTAGCACAGTCAAATTGCATCAAATAGATACTCAAATGCATCATTACCTAAAATTTTTTGACAAGATTTAACCGCCATAATGGCAATGAATATATTAGGGTAGTTGCTATAGACCACTGTCAGTAATAATTAAAAATAAGTAAAAATAACAAACCGCGTTTATTATTTTGGTAATATAACCAACAAACTGGCATGAATAAATCATAACGAATTTCAATAATGATTATATTCTTTTAACTCAAACACATAGTTATCTGTAACTTCTGTACATATTTAACAGCAGGAAATTAAAAGCAATGGCTCACTCTCTTGATGTTTATAACGATTTTAAAAATAAAAAAATTAGTGCATTATTTTGGCAATATGCACTGCCCGCCGTAATTGGAGCGATTGTCAATACGCTTTATAACATTATTGACGGCATTTTTATTGGTCACTGGATTGGCCGTGAAGCATTAAGCGGTGCTGGTATTATTTTGCCAGTTATGAACCTAGCTGCAGGCATTGGTATGCTAGTAGGTATTGGTTCTGCTAGTCGAATTTCGATTTTTTTAGGTCGTGGCGAGAATGAGAAAGCCGAAAAAGTCGCAGGTACCTCGTTTATGCTAACCGCAGTGCTGAGTGGCATTACGCTTTCGTTATTGCTCTATTTTGTTGATCCTGTGTTGCACTTTGTGGGTTCAAGCCCAGAGAATCATGTCTATGCCCGAGAGTTTTTAACGATTTTTTTACCCGGCAGTATCTTTTTAACGCTTACCTTTAACTACAATAATATGATGCGAGCGAGCGGTTACCCCTTTAAAGCGATGGTCACCATGTTTGTTAGCGTAATTGCCAATATCATTTTGGCGCCAATTTTTATTATTGGTTTAGGTTGGGGCATGCGCGGAGCAGCTTTTGCAACAACACTATCGATGATGATTAGCTTTGTATTTGTTATGCAACACTTTTTAAATAAGAATAGTAATATCAAACTTTATCGTCGTAATTTTAAGCTGGACTTTTCAATTGCTAAATCAGTGATATCAATCGGTTTGTCGCCTTTTTCAATGCAAGTAGCAACATCAATTGTTGTGGTGTTTATTAACTGGCAACTTAACCGCTATGCGCCACTTGCAGATATATCTGGTGATGATTCGATTGCGGCTTATTCGAATGCTAACCGGCTTATTACTTTAGTGATTATGATTGTTATTGGTATCAATCAAGGTATGCAACCTATTATTGGTTATAATTATGGTGCTAAAAATTATGATCGCGTTAAAAAAACTTTTTTTTATGCTGTTAAAGTGGCTACAGTGGTGACTTCGCTCGGTTTTATGTTAGGATTTTTTATTCCAGATATGTTAGTACGAGCTTTTAGTTCGGAGGAAGATTTAGTGCAACTTTCGGCTATTGCTTTACAATTTACTACACTGTCTTTTGTTTTTGTTGGCTTTCAAATGGTGACAACCAGCTTTTTCCAATGTATTGGTATGGCAAAAATTTCTATTTTGCTCAGCCTTTCAAGGCAGATCCTCATCTTATTGCCAACACTCTATATTTTGCCATTATTCTTTGGGCTTAATGGCGTTTGGGCTTCATCACCCATCGCGGATTTATTATCTGCTGGTATCGCTTTGACTGTACTTGTTTGGTATTTTAAATCAATCAGAACAAGAATCCACACAGCAGCTAATTAGAATTATTTTAATATAACATTAACAAAAGGGGGAGTAGTTCATTTCCCCCTTTTTGCGTTTAATCGAGTTTTATTGGTATTGCAGGTTAAAAGTACGCTTTAGTTACAAAGTGGATGATTAACTCCGTTTTTACACGCTTTTTCAATCCATTCCATGGCTTTTTTATGATCTTTTTTTACAACTTGACCATTTTCATACATGACACCCAAATTAAATTGTGCTTGTGGCACACCTTGTATAGCGGCTTTTTCGAGCCATTCTTTTGCTGTAACTATATCTTTTTTTACACCCTCGCCTTGTAAGTACATAATAGCTAAATTATATTGCGCATTGGCAAGACCTTGTTTCGCAGATTTTTCAAATAGTTCTCTGGCTTTAGACACATCTTTTTCTACTCCTCGCCCTTCACTGTATAAGATACCTAAATTATATTGAGCGTAATCATCATTTTGAGCGGCTGCTTTTTCGTACCACTCTTTTGCTTTCACATAATCTTGCTCAACACCCGTACCATAATCGTAATAAACACCTAAATTAGATTGAGCACTCGCATAACCTTGAGCAGCTGATTTTTCATACCATTCTCTTGCTTTAGCATAGTCTTGTTCAACTCCTTCGCCGCGATCATATCGAACACCCAAATCATACTGCGCTTTTGCATCATTTTTTTCGGTTGCCATTTTCATCACTTCATCAAATGGTAAGTCTTTTAGCGAAGTTTTATCAGTATCAGCATTAGCAAAACCAGCTAAAAGTATAAATAGTAAGCCTGTAGTTAATAGTTTTTTCATTATTCTTTCCTCTTATTGTAATATCTATTATATTGTTGGGGTTGATGTTTTAATTCATCAAAATAATTATAATTTAACAAATATCAATAATATATGTTTTTATTGATGCGTAAACCAAAATTAAGACTTCATAAGCTTTATTGCATTTAACCTAATTTTATTGGGCTTTTGCATTATTGGCGTCAGTAGCTAATTTAATGGCATCATCAATCGGTAAGTTTTTTAGTGAGGTATTATTGGTGTCAGCATTGACAAAACCAGCTAAAAATAGAATTAGTAACCCTTTGATTAATAATTTTTTCAAACTTTTATCTTTCATCATAATATTGGCATATTTATATTACCATTGTGTTTTTTTAATTTAAATTTTATCAATACCCGTTTAACTTAAAAATAAGTAGAGAATATTTTTTAACGATAAGTAATAAAAAATGAGAAGTGTAATGCCTTGCTTGCATATCCTTGTTTTTTGATAACTTACTTGTTTATATCAATCGTTATTAAAGCAAGACAAATAAGAATAAAGAAAATACCGATACACCCCATTAAAGGCAATGTTTCGCCTACTACCAAAATTGCTAAAACTGCCGCTATTACAGGCTCAAGCAGAGTGATAGTTGTTGCGGTACTAGCGGATATTTTTGATAAGCCAAATCCATAACAAAGATATCCTACAAACATAGGGACTAATGCCATATAGACACAAACTGTCATATTCGTTAATGAATCACATACACCAAAACCAGTTAGCACCATGATGGGTATTAATAATACGCCTCCACAACCAAAAGTTGCCCCATGGCTGGCTTAGTTGATATTTCTTTCAACATTAACTAAAACTGATGCACTGGCCATGAGTATAAAGCATAAGTAAATACAGCAACCAAACCAAGTAAAACACCAAAGATGATATGATTACTTTGAACGCTTATTAAATTATTTTCTGAAAGTGACAGTAGTATTATCCCTAAAATGCCAAACATTGCGCCAATTAACCAGCATCTAGTTAAGCGAAAGTCACCGTTCACATATTCAATTACAACCAAGAGAATCGACGCCGAGCCAATAGATACAACCGTACCAATTGTCACGCCCGATAATCGCATTGATGAATAAAGAGCTAAAGGATAAATCATTGCGGCAAATAGCACCAACAATAAGAAAATAGATATGCTGGATTAACAAGTCACGCTCGTTAATGATTTTAGAGACAGCTAAAACACACTGCAAAATCCCACCAATCCCCATTGCAACTGCGCCAATAAACAAGGAAGAAAGTGAGGGAGCAAATGTGGCTACATTGCCCTCCATAAAATAGAAGCTAATACAACAGCTAGACTACCAAGATATCGGCTCATTAATCAAGTCATTATTCAATGTTTTGTACTTGCTCTCTAATTTGTTCAATGAGTACTTTAAGTTCAATTGCGCTAGCTGTAACATCTGCATTAATTGATTTAGAGGCAATAGTGTTCGATTCACGATTAAATTCTTGCATCATAAAATCTAACCTACGTCCAATCGCTTCGTTTTTCTTCAAAATAGAATAGGTTTCTTTAACGTGTGTCATTAGTCGATCAAGTTCTTCGGCGACATCTATACGTTGAGCAAGCATCACTATCTCTTGTTCTAAGCGAGAATGGTCAAGTTCAATATTGGCTTCTTGCAATTTGCTTTTTAAACGTTCTTTTTGCCACTCAAGTATTTGAGGCATGTAATTGCGAATCTTATTAACTTCAACAGTAATAGCTTCTAAGCGTTTAACAATCAAATCGCTAAGCGCTTTACCCTCACGCTCACGCACTGTAATAAAATCATCAATCGCACTATCTAATAAGACTATAATTTCTTGGGAAATCGCATCCAGATTTTGCTCTTTAGCCGATAAAACCCCCGGCCAACGTAACACATCAATAGGGTTGGTTTGCCCTGATTGATGCTCGGATTGTACCCAACTTGCTGCATTAAGTATTTGTTTAGCCAAATCTTTATTTAACAAGAGTTCTTGATGTTGCCCCGCAGGATCTAGCTCAAAACGTAAATTACATTCAATTTTTCCTCGAGTTAAACGGCTCCGTAATTTTTCACGGATGATAGGTTCAAGTGAACGAAATTGTTCTGGTAAGCGAATGTAAGTTTCTAAATAACGCTGATTGACTGAACGTAGCTCCCAAGAAGCGGTTCCCCATGATTGACTTAATTCTTTTCTTGCATAGGCGGTCATACTGCAAATCATAATAACACCTTAAAATTATAAAAACTTGCTGGGCATTGTATCATATATTCTGTATAATGCGCTCTTAGCTTAGGCTAAACATTAACCCTATCTTGTTGATGTCCTCCTAAATAATGAGTTCAAAACGATATTTTTTAATTGTAACAATTGGAGAATTGCATGCGCCCGTCTGGTCGATCTGCGGAACAAATCCGCCCTATAAAAATAACCCGTCATTATACTAAGCATGCAGAAGGCTCTGTACTAGTTGAATTTGGTGAAACTAAAGTACTGTGTAATGCCACTGTTGATGAAGGGGTACCACGTTTTCTAAAAGGCAAAAATCAAGGTTGGGTAACAGCCGAATACGGTATGTTACCACGAGCAACCAATTCACGTACGCAACGTGAAGCGGCTAAAGGCAAACAAACAGGTCGAACCATGGAAATTCAACGGCTTATTGCCCGATCATTACGCGCAATGATCGATCTAGAATTATTAGGTGAATACACTATCACGCTAGATTGCGATGTTATTCAAGCCGATGGTGGTACAAGAACAGCATCAATTACTGGGGCTTGTGTTGCGCTGAACGATGCCATTAATAACATGGTTGCCGAAGGTAAAATTAAGCAAAACCCAATTAAATCTTTAGTTGCAGCTGTATCTGTCGGCATTGTAGATGGTCAAGCGCTTTGTGATTTGGAATATATAGAAGATTCAAATGCAGAAACCGATATGAATGTTGTAATGACAGATGACGGGCGAATTATTGAAATACAAGGCACCGCGGAAGGTGAACCATTTAGCCATGAAGAGCTGTTAACGTTATTAGGATTAGCAAAAAATGGGATAGCCGCCATTATTGATGCGCAAAAACAAGCCTTGAACGACTAAACAGCTAATTGAAGAAAATTGGAGAAAACCGATGAAATCATATAAAAGTGAATTTATTGAATTTGCTTTAGATAGGCAAGCATTAAAATTTGGCGAGTTCACACTAAAATCGGGGAGAAAAAGCCCCTATTTCTTTAATGCTGGATTATTTAATACTGGCAAAGATCTGGCTTTATTAGGCCGTTTTTATGCTGCTGCGTTGATGGATGCCAACTTAGAATATGATGTCATTTTTGGTCCTGCTTATAAAGGTATTCCGATTGTTTCTTCAACCGTTGTTGCACTATCAGAACACCATAATGTCGATGTACCTTATTGTTTTAATCGCAAAGAGGCTAAAGACCATGGCGAAGGTGGCAACCTAGTCGGTAGTTCAATTTATCAGCAACGGGTTATGCTAGTTGATGATGTTATTACCGCTGGCACGGCGATTCGTGAATCGATGAGAATATTAGAAGATAACCAATCTAAACTTGCTGGTGTACTAATTTGTTTAGACCGACAAGAAAAAGGCCGTGGTGAGCTATCAGCAATCCAAGAAATTAAACAAACTTATCATTGTGATGTGATTTCAATTATCACATTAGATGATTTGATCCAATACCTCTATCAATCCCCAGAGCGACAAGATCAAGTAAAACAAGTTGAAGCTTATCGGGCTGAGTATGGCATAAAATAATCACCATTCATTTTTCTTTCCTCACAAAAAGCATCTTACGATGCTTTTTTATTTCTTAATCTAAAAGCACTTTTTTATTGATAACATAGCTTTTACAAATCAATGAAAAGTACAATGGATATTGTTCTATTTAGATTTAATAATTGTATCAAACTTTTTTAAATATTATTTATAATT
>NZ_LZHP01000044.1:0-708 GCF_001690605.1 Gilliamella sp. Nev6-6
AATTTATACAGCTGAGTTCTTAAATCATCTAATCTGTTATTTTCATTAATTAATGGTTTTTTATTATTATGTAACACTATATCATTAAAAGATCCCATACCTCCATATAGTATTAATATTTGATTTTTTACAGCTTCGAAATTAATTTCTATGTCTTCACTAAATTTCATAAAACTATTTCCCCAGTCAGGGTAATTTCCTTTTTTCAATAATATGGATATTTCAAAAAGAATTAACTTTATTTTTTTTATATGACTATTCATTTTAATGGTTTAATCTCCATAATTTCTGCTCCCTTTATTGTCCATGGTTTAGGTACAATGTGTAAATACCCCAAACTTAGTACACAACTCACGTAGAAAATCATGCTGCTTGTTTTAGTGTTTTATACTCAATCGGTGTCATGTTATTTAATGCCTCATGCGGTCTTTCGGTGTTATAAATGGTTAGCCATTCTTCGGTTATTCTCCTTGCTTGTGCTAAGTTGTTAAAAAGATATAAATCGAGTACTTCAGTACGATAGGTACGATTAAATCGTTCAATATAGCCATTTTGATAAGGGCTACCGGGCTGGATATAATCAATGGTTATATCATGTGATTTAGCCCAGTTTATAAAGGTTTTTCCTGTAAATTCTGGCCCATTATCGACCCGTATTTTTAATGGATACCCATGATATTCGGCCAGTTTATCTAAGTAACGGGTAAT
>NZ_LZHP01000045.1:0-70613 GCF_001690605.1 Gilliamella sp. Nev6-6
TAAGGGAAAAAGTGTTTATTTTGAGGGAGATTTTCGGGCGTTTTCATCAATAGCAAGAAGAACAAGTTTTATTGGCAAATGTAAAATGCTCTCAAAATAATGATAATAGAATACTTCATCCCAAGAATTTGTCGATGCAATCAAAACACTAGCGTTTTAACCTTTCTAAAATTTGTGCTGTTTTTATAAACAAAATTTACAAAAAACAATCTAAAAATACACAAAAAAGTAGCGAAAAAAATTTTAGTAATTATAATTTATTTGATCAAAAAACGGATCGAACAAGCGATATTATACGCAGAAGTAGTAATTAATATAAAACAAAATATTATGTAATAGGAAAAACGTAATGAGGTGTTCTTTTAGTCCTCAGCTTGGTCTTCAATCTTTTCGCTAGCTTCAAAAATTACTTTTATATATGCAATTCAATTAAACCCACAAAATCAAACTTTTCGTTAAGGCAAAAATGGTTATTGTTACCGTGGCTGTTGTTATGTTCATTGACTGCACAGGCACTATCGGCAAAAAGCACGAACATTATAGAGGGTAGTGCGCCGTATTTGACATTCGACGGTGGGCGGACAAAGGCCACAAATATGGATATGTTGTTAAGTATCAAGTTATCAGACGATCGAGTTTTACCCCTCAAACAAATACTTCAAGTGCCACGAATCCTATCATGTTACCTAATATTGGTGAGAGTTTTGCTAACATTGACATGTTTGTGCCAGTTAATACTAATTTAATCGCTTTAAACTCACTTATCGGTCCGCCTAATAATTATTGGCGTGATGATGGTGACGGTCAGGGAGTTAATGAGGTTAGTGCGACTGGAGCGCTAACCGTCTCAATTACGGATAAAAATAACCAATTAGTAGTGCGTAATAAGGTATTAACAGTGCATGATGCTCCTTATAAAGTAATATTAGCCCAAAGGTATCACCGCAGGTGAGCTTTGTACGTCCTTATTTAAAATATGGTAATGGAGAGAATGCGGGGCCGCCATCCATATGGAATCCTGATAAGGGTTTTCTCGTCCAGTCTACTAACCCATCATCTTATGATTTAAACTTTCCTACTACTGGGGCACATTATTTGTTCTTTGATTTAGATATTGTTGGTAGTGAACCGTTATCATGGGATTCTGTCACCCATAGTGGCATTACTGCAATAATGACGCCTGATCTATCAGGTACAAGCGTACGTGTCACTTTAATTGGCCCTCACGCTACTTCAACGGAGTGGAATTCAAGTTCTCCAGGTAATATACTTCGCCCGTCTTTACCTGCAACATTCGAGTTAGTCGGCCGAGATAGTGGTGGTAACGCCGTTATCAAGTATGGATTTGTATTAAAGCAGTGGTTCGTCAACCGTGGAAGTAAATATGATTCGGCTTCTAATCAAGAAGCTTGGTGTAATAGCATAGGTTATAGTCTGCCTAGGGTAAGAGATTTAACTAATGCGAGTGATTTGTATGGTGATGGCTTCATTGGTGCTACTCCTTCTTCTTCAGATAATTATTACCAGCGCCACATTAATGCTGGCTTTTTCACCGAGTGGGGTAGCATGGGCTCTTACCCGAGTGCTCGTTTTACCTACTACGGTTGCTGGACTAGTGACACGGCGGGTAGCTCTCAGTTCGATGTGTTATCGAACATTGGTGAAGTCAGCAAGGGCGAACCGAAAAGCAATCGTTTTGTTGTTTGCGCTTCGTCCCTTAGACCTTAGTCCTTATTTTTTAATCCTTGGACGTGAGGAGATAGCGCAAATAGGGTTAAGTCGCTAGTGAATAATTGCATCGTCAAAAGTAAATTTTGAGCTTAAGCTTACGAAGCTGGCGAGTAAAATAAAGCATTTGGTTGCGTAAGCGACCAAATTGCGCAACCGATAATGCAATTTGGCTGTGTTGGCTTGGGGAAAATGGATTATTAGGTTGATATGCGCACTTCAATTGCCGTGGATAAGAATGTGGTTGAGGATAATACCTTTCTGAGTGATTACAGAAAGTGGATAAACCGTCCTGTTGGTAAGCTGATTACAATATCAATATTTACCCTTTTTATTTTCATCATAGAGAAATTTTTCCTTTTTAACTATACTATTTTATAGGAAGATAGCTATTCAATCATTACTAAAGGGAAAAAGACCAAAATAGCTAATAAGGTGAAATGTATGAAAGAATATAGTTGGGTTTGGGTTTTTAAGAAAGACGGAGTATCAACGGTATCTGCTGTTTTTTCATCACTTGAAAATGCGGACAATTGGATAAAATTTAATAAATTAACGGGCATGTTAACTAAGATGCCAATAGATATTGGTGGTTATGATTGGTGTATTGAAAATAATGAGCCAATGCTTGAGCACTACCATTACCAAAAAGGTGTTAGATAATCGTCATGTTAAGGTTATTTAGGTCATTGTTATTTAGGAGATTGTTATTTGGGAGATTGCAATTTAAGCCATTATAGGCATTAGCAAATATGATAGCTAGTGTAAATATAGCTGGTGTAAATGTTGTAAGGAAAATAACATGCAAGAAGAGCAACGTGTTGATAATATGTTGAACTGTGAAGTAAGGTTTTTAGCAACAACCGTTAATTGCTATACCGAAGATGAAGTGCTTATTATTGGAATGGGTAACGATCCTGTATCACCAGATCATTATTTGATTCTTTCTAGATTTAATGATGGTGAAGTAGATAAGTCAATAGGCATTCAAACACATCTAACTGAAATGGAAATATCTAGTGCAATTAACAGTATTGTGTTGAAAGCCAATATACTTACTATAGCAATAAATAAGCATAAAGTTGATGAAGTGAAAGCCAAAAAAATAGTGATTGAATTTGGCCAAATAGATCAAACTTTGTTAATAAAATATATTAACGATATTTTTCTTAATAGTTCAGTAAAAGTAATGATTAATAGATAAAAATTAATAGTTTTTTGGCAAATTTTATTGGTATTAAAAAAATAGGTATTAACGATAATTGCTGGAAATTATTCTTTATTGTTCAATATTCACTCAATACTATTAATAATTATAATCATGTTTGTATTTCGCTGAATTATCAATCACGTTATTTTTAGGTAATTGAGGCGCTTTATCATATAGTTTGTAATCAATAAGATAAGATCCCCAAAAATTACTTTTAATGGTTACCAATAATTTTTTAGGGTAAATATCAGCGTCATTTTTTGTAAATGGTAGAAAAAATTTTTTTGATGTATATGGATCATGAATTTTTATACCGTTAGCGTAGCGATGATAGTGCCGTTTTTGGGGCCCTGGTGTTGTAATTTCATAATCTGTCAAATACTCATATGTATTTCCCGGGTAGAGATGAACTAAATTGATTGGTAGGCAAATTGTAATAAAAAGCGAGCATAGAAAAAATTGAAAAAAATGCCCTAGCAAGAATTTAATTCTTTCCCACCGTGGTATTGGAACTTTCACCGCAATTAAATTTGGTTTAGTCATTAAATAAAAGAAGAGAGCGATAATAAAACTAATTACTATCGAAAAAATGCAGTAACTAGTATTAAAAAAATCTGAAAGAATTGTTTCCCTACCTACTTTGAATGAGCAATAAATCCAGTTAATGACTAGTAAAATATAAAAAGCAATCATTATAATTTTATATACAGCATTATATCGAAATCGAATATTTCCATCGCTGGAAAGTGGCTTAAAGGTTTTTTTTTGAATGTTATCAATAGCATCAATACGATAATTTTTAAATTTTTGTTCCATAAATTTTCACGACTTATTTTAATCTATGTATTTTAATCTATGTTTATTCAGCTAAATTTCCATCATTTTCCATTTCTAATTCAATCTTGTTAATGGCTTGTTCACAGCGGTAGATGCGATTATCAAGTGCAGCAATTTTGCTTTGGTTGATCACATCAGGTGATAATTCTAGTTCATATTTCATCTCTTGTAATCGACGTAAATAATCTAAATGGCGCATGTGTTTTTGGGCTAATGTCTCTTCAAAAATGATTTTTAGATCTTTGCGACGTAAGTTGTGGGTAGCAAGTTCGCGTGTTAGAGCGGCAATTTGGTTGACTAATGTGTCTGATAAAAAGGTGATTTGTTCAACTTTTTCTGATTTGATATTAGCCATTAACGCTCGATATGTTTGTTTGATCTTTGCAAGATAAAATGCTTTGTCTGTGACAATGTTATTGGTTTGAAATAATTGTTCGTCAAAATAAGGCTCTTGATATTGTTGTTCGTTGGCTAAACTGATTTGTTGTTCAAGTCGGTCAATTTGATTTTGTAGAGTATTAATTAAATCTGCCATGGATGTTAGCCTTTATCATAAGGTGAGTTATCATTATCTTGACCAAAATAATCACCTAAATGTTCTTTTGCAAGTTTGATCAGTTTCATAAATTCTTCAAACGTTAATTTGTTGACTTCAGGGCTATTCTCAGCGACGATTTTTTTCGCAACTAATTTCGCTTTTAACTGGTTGTAGCAGTCAATTAAATTAAGTGGAAGTGGTGATAGCGCTCGTTTACCTAGCCAATATATCCCTTGTAGCGGTAAGCTTAAAGTAAATAGTACGGTTATTGCTGTTACCGCAATTTGTGCTGGCATGTAATATTGCCAAACTAGCAAACCAATAACGATTGGTGGTAAGTATTTGCTTGTAGTTTTTATGTAGTTAATGATTTTTAATTCAGGAAATGAATATGCTAATTGTTTATCTGTCGGGCAAAGCTTTATATATCGTTGACCTGCTTTAAATGTGCTTATTACATTCATATTTTTCCGACTCCTCGACATTCACTTGTTATTATCTTAAAATAGTACCATTCAAATTGGGGACTCTCATTATTCTATCTCAAAAAGTAAGATACCAGAAGTCACCTTAGCGTAGTCACATTGATTTTAAATCATGTGCTTAGTTACCAATTTTGATTGGTATATATCTTTTTATTCAATCTATAGGAATTACTATGTCATCAAGTAATAACGCTCTTGTTCTTAATTGCGGAAGCTCATCATTAAAATTTGCTATTATAAACCCTGAAAACGGTGATGAGTTTCTTTCTGGATTAGCCGAATGTTTTAACCTGCCTGATGCACGCATTAAGTGGAAACTTGATGGTGTTAAAGGTGAAGCATCTTTAGGTGCAGGCGCTGCACATAGTGAAGCAATTAAATTTATCGTTAATAGTATCTTCCCACAAAAACCAGAATTATTAGGTAGTATTAAGTCTATTGGTCATCGAATTGTTCACGGCGGTGAAAAATATACACAATCAGTTGTGATTGATGATTCAGTATTAAAAGGTATTGAAGATGCAGCAGCTTTTGCTCCGTTACATAATCCAGCTCATTTAATCGGTATTCGTGAGGCATTTGAAGCTTTTCCACACTTAAAAAATAAAAATGTGGCTGTGTTTGATACCGCATTCCATACAACAATGCCAAAAGAAGCTTATTTATATGCTCTTCCTAACGAGCTTTATACTAAACATGGCGTTCGTCGTTATGGTGCGCACGGTACTAGCCATTATTATGTTAGCCGTGAAGCGGCAAGATTATTAAATAAACCTGTTGACCAAACGAATGTGATCACTTGTCATTTAGGTAATGGCGCATCAATTACTGCCGTTAAAAATGGCGAATGTGTTGAAACTTCAATGGGGTTAACGCCACTCGAAGGTTTAGTTATGGGTACGCGCAGCGGTGATATCGATCCTGCTATTATGTTCTTCTTACACGACAATTTAAAAATGTCAGTTGCCGATATTAACAATCTTTTAAACAAAAAATCAGGTTTATTAGGTTTGACAGGTGTAAGCAGTGACTGCCGTTATGTCACCGATAATTATGATACTAATGAAGATGCCAAAAATGCTTTAGATGTTTTTGTTCATCGTTTAGTAAAATATATCGGTGGTTATGCAATGTTATTAGACGGTCGTTTAGATGCTATCGTCTTTACTGGCGGTATTGGGGAAAATTCTGAAGAAGTTCGTCGTATGGCATTACAAAAATTAAGCATTCTTGGCTTTGAACTTGATCAAGAGCGTAATCTTGCTGCTCGTTTTGGCCAAGGTGGTACAATTACTAAAGAGGGTTCTGCAATTGCGATGGTTATTCCAACCAATGAAGAACTTGTTATTGCTCAAGATGCTGCGCGTCTAACCGCGTAATAAATATTTAAAACCGCCTAAATGGCGGTTTGTTTTTATATAATGAAGAATTAAGAGGTAACAATTATGTCTCGTACAATTATGCTCATTCCAACTGGCACCAATGTTGGTTTAACTGGTGTGAGCCTTGGTGTTATTCGAGCTATGGAGCGTCAAGGTATTAACTTAAATGTATTTAAGCCCGTTGCACAGCCAAGAGCTGGTGGTGATGCGCCAGATAATACGACAACTTTAGTTAGCCACAACACATCAATTCCAGCGCTAAAACCGCTTAAAATGAGCCATGTTGAAAACCTATTAGGTTTAAATCAACAAGATGTATTAATGGAAGAAATCGTTGCCCTTTATGCTGAAAACACGAAAGGTGCTGATGTTGTTTTAGTTGAAGGTATTGTGCCAACATCGGATTATCCATTTGCTAACGAGCTTAATAATAATATCGCTAAAACCCTTGGCGCCGAAATTATTTTTGTCGTTAATATGGGTAAAGATACACCAGAACAGCTTAGAGATCGTATTGAAATTGCGCGTTCTAACTTTGGTGGTATTAAAAACGAAAAAATCGTTGGTGTGATTGTTAATAAAGTGAATGCGCCAGTTGAAGAACAAAATCTTGCTCGCCCAGATGTTGCCGAAATTTATCATACCCCTAAATTTGACGATAAAAAAATCACCATTAAAGATTTAAGTGCGCATAGCCCACTTCCTGTTCTGGGTTGTATTCCTTGGAATATAGATTTAAGTGCTTGCCGTTCTATTGATATTGCTAAACATTTTGATGCAAAAATTATTAATGAAGGCGATATCAAAAACCGTCGAATCAAACATATTTCTTTCTGCTCACGTAGTGTGCCTAATATTATTAGCCATTTACAACCTAATGCACTGTTAGTGACTTCAGCTGATCGTGCTGATGTATTAGTTGCTATTAGTTTAGCTGCCATGAATGGTGTGGCTATTGGTGGTGTGCTTTTAACGGGCGGTTATGATATTGATGAAAAGATCGCAAAATTATGCCAACCAGCTTTTGATACAGGTTTACCAGTATTTACTGTGCAAACTAATACTTTCCAAACATCTATTAATTTACAGCAATTTAATTTAGAAATTCCAGTTGACGATAAAGAGCGAATGGAAAGCACACAAAATTTTGTGGCTGATCATATTGATGCAAATTGGATCAAATCATTAAATGAAGTGATTAATTCTGCTCGTCGCTTATCTCCACCAGCTTTCCGTTATCAATTAACAGAGCTTGCACGTAATGCTAAGAAAGTGGTTGTATTGCCAGAAGGGGATGAACCCAGAACGGTTAAAGCAGCCGCAATTTGTGCTGAGCGTAATATCGCTAAATGTGTATTAATAGGGAATCCGGACGAAGTGCGTAAAGTTGCCGCTTCACAAGGCGTCACTTTAGGTCAAGGTGTTGAAATTGTTGATCCTGAATTAATTCGTGAAAAGTATGTACCTCGTTTAGTTGAATTACGTAAAAATAAAGGTATGACAGAAGTAATTGCTCGTGAGCAATTAGCTGATAACGTAGTACTTGGTACAATGATGCTTGAAGCAAATGAAGTTGATGGTTTAGTGTCAGGTGCTGTGCATACAACCGCTAATACTATCCGTCCACCATTACAATTAATTAAAACTGCCCCAGGTAGTTCACTTGTTTCATCAGTATTCTTTATGTTAATGCCAGATCAAGTGTATATTTATGGTGACTGTGCAATTAATCCAGATCCAAATGCACAAGAATTGGCTGAAATTGCGATTCAATCAGCTGATACAGCAATCGCCTTTGGTATTGAACCACGCGTTGCGATGATCTCTTACTCAACAGGTAGCTCGGGTCAAGGTGCTGATGTTGAAAAAGTGAAAGAAGCAACTCGCATTGCTCAAGAAAAACGTCCAGATCTTATGATCGATGGTCCATTGCAATATGATGCCGCGGTAATGCCAGATGTAGCAAAATCGAAAGCGCCAAATTCACAAGTAGCAGGTAAAGCAACAGTATTTATCTTCCCTGATCTTAATACCGGTAATACGACTTATAAAGCTGTACAGCGTTCAGCGGATCTTGTTTCGATTGGCCCAATGTTACAAGGTATGCGTAAACCAGTTAATGACTTATCTCGTGGTGCATTAGTTGATGATATTGTTTACACTATTGCTTTAACTGCGATTCAATCAGCTCAAGAACAAAATGCGACAAAATAAGTTTAGCAAAACGTTCTAACTATAGATAAAAGGTGATGTAATATCACCTTTTTTAATTAAATTTAGTCAAGTAATGAGCTTTAACAGCTTGAGTTATAACGATTTAGTTTTAAAGTATTTTGTTCTAGAAATTTGAGACAAAGTCTTCAAAAACTTATTTTAAGTCAAGTTGATGCATTCAAAGTTGATAAAAACAATAAATAATAAAAATTTATAAATGATTTTATCCCTTCATGTTGGTTTTTAATAGTGTTAATAACATTTCCATAAATTGTTCTTTATCACCTTGTAATGTTGAAAAAAAATCTTTATCTATTTGTTCAACCAAAGGTACAGTTTCATTTGCTTTATTCAATCCTTTTTGTGTTAATTGAATGGATTTTGCTCGACTATCTTTAATTGAGCAAGAGCGTTTTATATAATCTTTTTTTTCTAAATTCTCTAATATTTGGGAAATTGTCATCACATCGATATTTGTTTTATTTGATAAAATAACTTGTGTTATTTCGTCTGGTTGCTGTGATAGATAAGCAAGCGTTGCAAGCACTATAAATTGAGGATGAGTGATAGACTGTTTTTTCAAGCAATTTTTGATATTCGTATGCCAGGACGAATAAGTTTTCATAAAAATAAAACCAATAGATTCAGAATCAGTTTGGAATTGAGTCAAAAACTTATTGTCCTTTGTCATAATTTACCCTTCAACTAAGCCATTTAATTTGTAAGTTTTATCTATAATATCATCTGAAATCTGTTTTATAAAATCATAGGATGCTTTAGTATCCATTTTTGGATCCGGTTTTAGAGAAATTTCTGATTTTAATGCATATTGATTATGCGATATTTCAATAATTTGATGTGAGAAAAACAGTAAACCTATTTCAGGCATATCAAATTGTTCTGTAAATTCTTGCTCATCAATAATCTTTGATAAAGTCACTTCCATTTCCGGTATATTTTGTAATTTGAAAATACCTTTAGACCCTGTTTTTAAGTCACCAAATATACGAAAGTCTTCAAGATCAGTTTCCCATAATTTTCTTAAATTAAGATCAGTATAGTATTGCCAAATTTGAGTTGGCTTAGCTTTGGTTGGTAATATGAAAGAAATTGAAATGGTATTCATAGTGTCTCCTTTTAATAAGTTATCTTGTCATAAGTTTGCTTATTATAAGTTTACTTATTAATTAAGTAAAGAAAATTCAAGTTTTTGATTTGTTGACTTATTACAAGGTTAATTTGATGACTAGATATTGGACTTTGTAATAAGATGATTTCAAAATTATTAATAATATAAAATATTTATAATTGTTTTTAATTAATACTCTCAATTTAATTGGTAAATGGTACAATATCAGCCTAATTTTGTATTAGTTCATAGTTTAGGAATAAAATTGATGAAAAAAGACATCCACCAGCAGCGTATTTTAATTCTTGATTTTGGTTCTCAAGTTACTCAGTTAATTGCTCGACGAATTCGTGAAATTGGTGTGTATTGTGAACTTTGGCCATGGGATGTGTCAGAAGAAAAAATTAAAAAATTCAATCCTAAAGGTATCATTTTATCAGGTGGACCAGAAAGCACGACCGAAGCTAACAGCCCACGAGCACCTGAATATGTTTTTAATGCTGGCGTACCTGTACTTGGGATCTGTTATGGTATGCAAACGATGGCAATTCAAGTAGGGCAGGGGGGACAAGTTACCGCTTCTAATCAGCGTGAATTTGGTTACGCGAAAGTTGATCTTGTTGCAAAATCTAAATTAACTGAAGGCATTTTAGATAGTATAAGCGATGTGGGTACTGAGCAACTTGATGTTTGGATGAGCCATGGTGATAAAGTCACATCATTACCCGATACTTTTACCTTAATCGGTCAAACAGAAACTTGCCCATATGCGATTATGGCAAATGATGAAAAACAGTTTTATGGTGTGCAATTCCATCCAGAAGTCACTCATACGGTGAAAGGTTTTGAACTATTGCAACGTTTTGTAATTGATATTTGCCATTGTGAAAAATTATGGACGCCATCTTCAATTATTACCGATGCTATTGCTCGAATTAAAGAACAGGTTGGTAATGACAAAGTCTTACTCGGTTTATCGGGTGGGGTGGATTCTTCTGTTACAGCATTATTATTGCACCAAGCGATTGGCGATCAATTAACTTGTGTATTTGTTGATCATGGCTTATTACGTTTGAACGAAGCGCAACAGGTTATGGACATGTTTGGTAATAAATTTGGCTTAAACATTATTGCCGTAAATGCCGAAGATCGCTTTTTAGCTGCACTAAAAGGTGAAGCTGATCCTGAAGCTAAACGCAAAATTATTGGACGTGAATTTGTTGCTGTATTTGATGAAGAAGCAGCAAAATTAAAAGATGTAAAATGGCTGGCTCAAGGTACTATCTATCCTGATGTTATTGAATCGGCCGCTGCTGATACTGGTAAAGCCCATGTGATCAAATCACATCATAATGTTGGTGGCTTACCCGAAGATATGAAAATGGGCTTGGTCGAACCTTTGCGAGAACTATTTAAAGACGAAGTCCGCAAAGTGGGTTTAGAACTTGGTTTACCTTATGACATGCTTTACCGCCACCCATTTCCAGGCCCAGGTCTTGGCGTTCGTGTGCTTGGTGAAGTAAAAAAAGAGTATTGTGACTTATTACGCAAGGCCGATGCTATCTTTATCGAAGAACTTTACAAAGCCGAGTTATATCACAAAGTAAGCCAAGCGTTTACCGTATTTCTACCGGTACGCTCTGTTGGTGTGATGGGCGATGGGCGTAAATATGATTGGGTTGTTTCACTGCGTGCCGTTGAAACTATCGACTTTATGACAGCTCATTGGGCTCATTTACCTTATGACTTCTTAGGACGCGTATCAAACCGTATAATCAACGAAGTCAACGGTATATCGCGTGTTGTGTATGATATAAGTGGAAAGCCCCCTGCGACGATAGAATGGGAGTAATTGCAATCCATCTTATAGGATCTTATTATAGTCTTTTTTATTAATATTAAGCCTTGTATAACAAGGCTTTTTAGCCTCAATCAATCTTATATCTTCTTATTTTAGCTTATATTTTTTGTCAGTAATTTTGATAGTATTAACGTTTGATATAAACATCTTATCAAAAGTACCGACAATGCTGACGGTATCCGAGGTGTTTTATGTTAACAGAAACAAAGCTAAAATGAATAAAACCTAAAGATAAGTAGTATAAAATTCCAGACCCTGACTGTTTGTATGTTGTAGTATTAAAAACGGAGACAATAGTGCTTCGTTATGATTATCGTATTAACGAAAGAAGAGAAATAATGATGTTTGGAAAACAGGGTGAAATTTCACTATCTGAAGCTAGAGATAAATTACTAGAAGTTAAAGAATATTGGCAAATAATATTTCTCTGCGAGGGAAAGCAACTTAGAAAACCATCATGAATAATGACGTGTTTGGTTATTGACTAGAACGTTGGTTTGCGGATGTTGATTATACAGATAGAACGCATGATGTTACTAGCGGGATAATTAATAGAGATGTTGCACCGAAATTCGAAAAGTTATTATTGTCGGAAATAACGCTTGATGTATTACGGTAATATTGTGAGAAGTTAAAAGCAAGAGTGCTAGTTACGACAGTAAGCGCGCGATATTAATTAGTATATTTTTTACATATGCAAAGGCGAGAGGGGCTCTAATTATGAAAATTCTGCCGATCATGAGAAAGGGGCATCAATAGCTACTTTTTTGCTGTACTATTTTAGGTGGTAGTTACACTGCTTAAAGTTATTTGATAACATAAGGAATATTTTCTAATTTTTATTATTTACATCATTGTTATAAGGCTGTAATTATTATTAATTAACTTTGAAGATTATTTTTATTTAAATGTATTGAACCACTAAATTTTTTGCCACGCATAATTAGGTTATAAAAAATAAGTTAAAAACAACGTGACTGCTGTAATTATAATCTATTTAATCTTGACGATTATTTAAGGCAGTGCTACTATTTACAGCCTATTCAGACAGACCACTAAGGCGCGTTGGCAGAGTGGCCATGCTGCGGATTGCAAATCCGTCTACCTCGGTTCGACTCCGGGACGCGCCTCCATATTTCATCAATAAAATCAAAAAGATAAAATCTTGTCATTTTAAAACAATCAATACTTAGAATTGACTTAGAATATACAGTTAGAATAAATCTTCTTTTTTTTGCGGGTTTAACGTCGGGGTTACTTTCACTTTTCGATCGTATGTATTAACCTGAGCTTCTGTCTTATGACCACTAAATAGCTGTTTATCTTTAGTTGCTCCGTCATAGTCCGAAATGGCTTTGGCTTTTATATCATGAAATGTGCAGTTGATTTTTCTACCTAGCTTCTCTTCTGCTTTTCGTTTTGCATCCAACCAATACGAGTTAAACGTTTTTTGGATTAGTTTGCCTCCTGATTTATTTTGTAGCACGAGAGAGTCGGGGGAGGATGGGGGGAACAGTTTTTTAGCTAAATTAATTGCGTCCGTTAGTCGTTCTGTCCATTGTTTGATTTGTCGTTTTCCTGTTTTACCTTGTTTTATGTAAATACCCTCTTTAAGTATTTGACTGTGCTTAAGTTTAAATATATCACCCTCCCGAACTGCGCACAGATACGATATTTCCATGGCCACTTTTAGTATATCGATCGCTTCATCATAAATTGTGTAATACTCTATGTCTTCAATATATTTATCTCTCGCTTGAATGCTGAATTTTTTAACCCCAGAACACGGATTTATTTTGCAATACCCACGCTCATAGCCCCAGCCAAACGCCACCGACATATAAGATAATTCGTGATTTGCCTGTACTTTGCTTTGCTCACCCCTGATATCCATGTAGCGTCTTATATGTTCAGGTCTAATATTGTTAACGTTTATATGTCCAAAAACGGGTAATATTTTTTTTGCTCCTCGTAATTTATCCTCTTGTGAGCGTGATGACAGTTTATGAAAAGCAGCGCTATTTAAGTGCATGCTCCACAGCTTGCTAAACGTCATTTCCTCTTTTTGTTCAGCAATAACCCCTTCATACCTCGCCCATAACTCGACCATGCTCATATTGATCGAGCCTAGTGTGACGGTTTTGTTTTCTCTTGTTTTGAGGTAGTATGAATATTTATTTTTTGATACGCGAGGAGGGAGGATGTTGTCTTTTTTATCTTTACGGTTCCTTGCCATTTAAAGCTCCAAAATCAGGCTCTTGCTGTTGTTTTTGCTCAATGCTTACTTTTTGATTCAATGATGAACGTAAGATTACTGGTTTACCAAGCAAATTGATATGAAAGCAAAATTTGTTTTCTTTTAACCATTGTATTTGTAAATTTTTTCTTTTTTTGCCTGTTAAAATATGTAATTCATCATCTGTTAATATAATTGATTCCGCCATGCTTACACCTCTCTATCAACCACAATAATGCCTCTTGCTGTCCCTTTGATGATTTTTATGTGCCCCTTTTTCTGACATCGAGCAACGTCCATAAAATACTCTGATTTAATTTTTAATTCGTGTGTAGTCATTATCTTTCCTAATTCTGTTTTATAAATGTCATCCAGTGCGTATTTGAACGTTTTCCGCTAATGTGGCCAAACACCGGTTTATACTCTGTTAGCGCTAAAATAGATTTAACCGGTATATCTGTTTCATTCCATTTGAATATTAGTGTTCCGTTGTTTTTTAGCACGCGAAAACACTCACAGAATCCCATTTTTAAATCCTCTTGCCACGTTAATTTATTGAGTTGGCCATATTTTTTAGCTAGCCAACTATTGCGCCCAACTTTAACTAAATGCGGCGGGTCAAAACAAACTAGATGAAATGATTCATCTGAAAATGGCAGTGCTGTAAAATCAAGTTCCACGTCAGGATTAACCTCTAGTACTCTACCGTCACATAAAATGTGACGCTCATTCCGCTTATCACAAAACAAAACTCTGTCATCGAGTTTGTTAAAATAGAACATTCGAGATCCGCAGCAGACGTCTAGTACTGTTTTTGGATTATTCATTGTAAAACCTCAGTTAATAATTTATTGCTCGTAAAATATGTGCTATAACGTCAACCGTCCAACCGTTGCCCAGACATTTATAACGCTGTGAATTACTAATGCCTGCTGTGTAATTATCCGGTAGAGTTTGCAGACGTTCGCACTCAACTGGCGTTAGTTTTCTGAATGTTTTATCATCAATTTGATAAAAATTACCGTTCCAGCTAGCGTACTGCCGAGCTGTTAGCGTGATAGACTTTGGTTCATCATTGCATAATTGAGAATATTTTTTCTGTTGTTGATGCTCTTTATTTTCATTCCACCATTTAATCCAACCAGCGGAGCAAATAACATTATTATGCTCCCACGATCTGCTGGTCATGGATGAGCTTTTTTCTGTTAGAATTGAACCCTCGTTTTTACCTCGTGGACGTTGAAAAATCGCTCGTGATTTATCGGTTAACGCCGTATCATCAATAATGTCTTTTAATAAAATTAATTTATCTTCGGGTTGTTCAAACGCCCAATTTGCCCAATATAAACGTTTGCGATTCTGTGCGGAGACTAACGCACTATTAATTAGAACAGGTTCAACGCCGACGACTGATGTAATTACATGTTCAAACTCTTTTTTCATTCTGACGTTCTCGAGTAAAAATTTGACGTTTTGATTTAGTGATTGAACATGCGATAATATTTCTGCAAATCTAAAAAATAATGCAGATCGTTTGTCGTCAAATGCTAGCTGTTTGCCAGCAAATGAAAAACCCTGACACGGTGAGCCAGCTAATATTAAATCGATACTGGACCAATCTATATCCCAGTTTTCCCAGTTATTTATATCGCCTAGTCTGATAATATCTGGGTAATTATTTTGGCTAACCTGTATTGCGTATTTGTCAATTTCGCTAGCGTAGTATTTTATTACATTAATATTTGCACGTTCGAGCGCAACACGACCACAGCTTATGCCGTCGAATAGTGATAGTACGTTCATGATTTTTACCAATAGAACAGGGTGGTTGTTCAGTGAGTTGTTAACAGATTTTGTGGGTAAATGTTATGCAGCTAGTTGTTTGAAAAAATTGGCTAGTTCATTTTCCTCTACTTTATAGTCAAACCATTTGCTCTTTCCTGATTTTGGTATTGATATTGTAGTCGCATTTGTAACTATCTCATTTGGCATGAGGAATACATGCTCAGTTTCTAAATCATCATTTAATGCGTAAAAAACGAATAAATCGGCGATATCTTTTTGTTTATTTACGCAGTACGCCCATCTTTCCGATGATCTGTTGTTTGGTTGTTTATGTTGTAATTTTGATGTTTTTACGTCAACAGTTAGATTGTTAATGCTAAAATCAACCGACGCCTGAAATTGCAAATCATTATTATCTATGGCAAATGGTACGGCTTTTTTAAAACGTTGCTCTCCAATAACAGCAACTCTATCTGTAGCTGAACCATATCTAGCCTTGTCGCCAGTCACGGCGACTCCTGAGCGTTTTAGATATACATAAACTGTTTGCCACGGAATACCAACCTCAAGACCAACTAATTTTAAATTTTTTAACCTTGAGTATGATTCAATACACTGTTCAATTATATTTTGTTTATTCATAAAATACCTACCAAGGGATATCATCATCAAACGTATCTTGATGCTGTGTTGTTTGTTGCTGTTGTTTTTGCTGTGTCTGACTAGCGTTATTATTGTCACGACCGCCTAAAATTTGCAATGTACCACCAATTGGGTTAACTACAACTTCAGTTGTGTAATGATCTTGTCCTGATTGATCTTGCCATTTTCTTGTTTGTAATTGACCTTCAATATACACTTGAGTGCCTTTTTTTATGTACTCACCTGCAATTTCGGCTAATTTACCAAAAACAACAACTCGATGCCATTCAGTGCGCTCACGAGTTTCGCCAGTTTGTTTATCTTTCCAGGATTCTGATGTCGCTAAACTAAGATTAGCAACCGCGTTACCATTCGGCATGTAACGAACTTCTGGGTCTTGTCCGACGTTGCCGACTAAAATTACTTTATTTATTCCTCTACTTGCCATTTTTTTTGCTCCAGCGTTATTTCCGTTTTTTCTATTGTAAAATCATTATTCATGGATTGTAATATTGACAAAATCACCTCATTCTCCGCCTCTGTTGCCGTGTTCATTCCGTCAATTTTGAAATTGACATCACCATCTTGTTCTTCAATTATTAAACTAATCACAATAACCTCTCTTATAATTAATTATCACATTACCACATTTAAACGGTACAATTAGAACTAAACACGTTTCAAAATTACAGCTATTCGCTGATTTTTTGCCGTTCGGCAATAAATATTGATAACGACCATCTGGTACGTAAATAATACAGTTTTGCCCGTGTATATTGTCGTGCCACGCTTTTGTTACAGGAGTGTACGGTAGCACCATTAAAACTTGATTCTTCCATTTATTAACTTGTTCTACTGCTTTTTGGAAAAACTCCCATTTTTTAGAAAATGGTGGATTACAAAATGAGGTGTTACTTGGGTTACCAGACAAAAACCATAAATTACTCTCTAACGCATTGTCAGATTCTGTTATATAACAAGTGGCGTTATTTATTTTCACGCTCTCATTCGAGCAACACACATCAGTATCAAAACTTTTTATATTCAGCAATTTTAACGCATCATTGATCAATAATTCTGATGTTCGCCAGTAATCTTTATTCTGCTTCTCTGTTTGTGATTTGTTTAGAATAGCCATTTTAAAACTCTCTGATGTAGTGATTTTGGTAGGTGCCACTCTGTCGCCAACGGCGTGGCTACCGCCTGTCAAATAATCGGCTTGCATATTTCAAATTAGTGGGCTAACTGTAATTGCGGACAGCATCTCTGCTAACACTAATTATCGGCGCATATACCAGACGCTATTTTGTTATTCTTTCGTTATGCCAAGTTTTTTGTTTAAATCGTCAACAACAACGGCAGGTAAATTAGTTTTAATAACATCTGCTTGTATACCGTCTAAAAAGTTGACTGACTCTGGCCATATTTCTTGTAATTTTTTGAGAGTTGAACAGCTATTCAGAATGGCCATAATCTCATGATTTAAATCTGTTTTTTGTTTTTCTAGATTTTCCCGCTGACTTTGTAATGATAAATATTGTTTTGAAAACTCATGATCAGCTGGATATGCTGGCTTTTCGTCTAATTCATAAAAATCCCGATCCGGCGGCAATGCTAGATATGCACTGAACCCATTAAAGTAACACCGCACATCACGGTTAATTCGAAAAGAGAAATAATAATTAAATGGCAAGCTCTTACCTCTAGCTCTTATCTCATCCGCTTCTTTGAGCTGTTCAGCAGTTACGTTATCGTTATAAACGTCAAGAGCTAATTTGGATAAATTTTCATTCGCTATTTCTAGCTCTTTAGTTACTGGCGATTGTTTAATTGCATTTTTACAAATTTGTTCTTTGATAGTTTTAGTTAATCTAGTCATAATTATTCCCAACAAAATTGTCACTTGAACGGTTGTAATTAACTTGCATTCTGAAATGTCATGCGCTTATGTATTAATCTAACTTTCTCAACGTCGGCAGCACAATAATCTGCAACCTGTTTTATTTTCCCTTCTCGCACCAAATCCCAGACTTTTGAGCCATCGACATCATCGGATTTTGGCTCTATACCAAGCGCCAAACAAACTTCATTTAATGACGCATAATTACGTTTACCCGCCCACTCTGTCATAGAATCAAATATGTACATATTGTTATATGATTTGTTATTTAGCGGTAAAAATGCCGGAGGTATAACATCTAAAACGATTGCGCGCTGATAAATAAATCGAAGATCGAAATTTTCGATATTATGCCCAATAAAATGCGGGGTTATATCTGAACTGGGTCTATAACGCTCAATTAAATCATTAAAAAATGATTGCAATATTTGTTTTTCAGATGATACCCAGTCATCAAAATAAATTACTCGCACATTCTCATCATTGATTGCATAACCAATACAAACAATTTGACCAAAACCGCCGTTTAAAGCGGTTTTTCGGTAAACAATATCTTTGTGCTCTTCAATCCACGCATCAATCGCCTCTTGTTTCTTGTAATTACTAGGTGGAGTTAAATTATTTTGAATATGAGTTTTTAACTGCTTGGATTGCGTCGGAATAGTTTCTATATCAAAATAGATGTTAAATTTCCTCATTGCTATTTACTCTCTAGTTTGTATTTATATTTATCACTCAATGACTTAAGCCGATCATCCGCACCTATTACAACGCAGCGATTGTAATATTTTGTATAAATCGCTTTTAATTCATCCATAGATTTGCAATTAATAGCGTCACTCTCGAATAGTGATAAAATATACTCAACTGGCAACGCCCAATCTGGGAGCGTTGGAGTCTCCCACCAAATATACTTACTATCTTTTGTTTTCGTTCTATTCCAGCCATCAACCTTTTCCAGCGAAGTTTTAGCAAAACCCTCTTCTAAATCATAAAGATATCTGCCAATTCCCCATTGGACGCCTGCTCGTTTCATTGCTCCAGATATACCGCCTTTAACAGCTTCTATCTGAGTGTTTTCTGCACCATCTTTTTTCGTTATCCACTCGCCATTAATTTTGATTTTAATGCTGCACATAACCCCACCATCTGGCGCAGGGTGATAATCGTTTTGCCAGTTTTCTTTTCCGCAAACTTCATCAAGTCGTTGCTGAATAGCTCTGTTTGTTACATACGCTAAAACCATACACCATGGCTTGTTATTAGAGATACCGCACTGTTGTACTCTCCACTCAATGTCTTTAGGGTGGAAAGGCGCGTCTAATTTAGCTAACTCCATGAATCACCTCATTTAAATGTGTGTTACTCTCTTGTTTTTGAACTTGTAAATTTGCTAATTCAGTTAAATCAACACGATATGCTTCTGCTATATCAATGATCATTCTTGATTGAATTGACAGCGAACTATAAACCTCTTCCCATGTCATAATTATTACTCCGTAGCAATATGTAACATCCAACGGAATAGCATAAATAATCCGCCGAACGATAAAATTAGGGTACAAAAAAAGGCGTATATTTTTTCGCCTTTATTTAGTGTGTAATTAATGTTAAATCGGTCTGTTTCATGTACATTACAGCCGACGCGATCAATCGGTATTTTGTTCATTTAGACGTCCTTTGGACGTTTAGTTAGCGACTGTTTCCAGTTAATACCCTCGATATTAATAGCTAATGCACACCCGACAGTGTGTGCACTGTCATTGCCCCATGATTTAAAGACCATATCGATGTGCGGTTTAATATTATAAAAAAACACTCTGCCATCTTTATCCATTGCTGCATAGTTCCATTTTTTATCAATCATCGCCCACATCTCACGTGAGAGAGATAGAGGAGTTAGCTTTGGTGCAATGCGATACTCTGAATCTAAAAAAATGTCACTAGGGTTTGACCATCCCCAAATATTTTTTATTTTGCTTTCAACAGTTAATCCTTGCATTTTTGCTAATAAAATCTGCACCATGTGCTCTTGATGTTCATTCTGCGGTGTTAATTTTTCCATTATTCATTCCTCAGCTCTTCGAAAAACCAATCTGTTATGTCTTCGTTATTTTTACTAATGCGAAATGGTTCCAGATCATCCCAACACAAACCGCACCCATATTCCGCATCGTGCCCAATAAATAAAGGCTTTTCCTGTAACATCAGATCAGGTAAGTACGACGCAGACGCTCCATGAGACCAGTTAACTTCTGCATCCAAGCAAGCGTTTAATACTAATGCCACTTCGTGCTCAGTTTCACATTTAATAAACCAGTTTTGTTTTTGTAATCGTTCAATAATTTTTTGACTTGTCATTGTTTAATCCTTAGTTTTTGTATTGCTATTTACGTTAGTTGCTGTCGTAATTTTCATCACAAAATGTCTCGTTAACCAACACATTACCTCGATTATTGAGGTAGGTATGAGTAAAATTAACACTACAATCGACACTAGAACAAACGACATAATCATGACTAGATTAACTACCACATCTAAAACTTGATCAGCCGCTGACGCTAGCACTATGACTAGCAGTATTACTGTAATCATCATTATCATTGATATCTCCGCAAGATTATTAATCTATTCAGATAATTCATAAAAAAGCCCTCTTTTGAGGGCGAATGGATATAGATGCCCGTCTTTCCGAGCTGTCAGAATTTATCCCCATAACTGATTAGCTAATTCGTAAAGTTTTTTAAATTTATTGGCTTCTTTTTTTGCATACTCTAATGAACACATATGAGCGCGAGGAATTTTCCCGCTTTTCATGTCTGCGTGAAATTTTTCAGTCTCTTCAAATTTATATTTATATAATTCAAGTGATTCAGGCATTGATATATTGATATCATTTTCACGACTGGCCCAATATTCGGCTTTTTCTTCGTGTCGTTCTGCTTTTTTTCTAAGTTCCGATGATTTTCTCATTCGCTCATGATTTCGCTCAATTAGAGCACGATGTCGTCTTCCGCTATAATGATCTGTTTTGATCGGTTCGCCTAATGCTAAAAAATCTTTACCTTCATTTGCTTCTTGCTGTAAATATCTGCTTTGACCGATAGCAGAATTCGCCCACTGTGTATATCTATTAGCCCTTGCTTTTGCTCTCTCCTGTACGTTAAAACCATCAGCACGGATTATTGAATAATAAAAAAATCCGTCTTTTTCGAATACTAAATTATAAACAATGCTTTCATTATCTTTCCCGTATTTCGTAGTAACTTCTATAACATCGCCTTTATTGTGTTTTTCTGTGCATTTTGCTAAAAATACGTTTGATGCATATTTGTGATATGTATTCATAAAAGTATCCTTATTTGTTAATTCTAAATAACGCAGCAGCCCGTCTTTCCGAGCTGTTAAAATTCGTTAGCTTAATAAAATGATTTTTTATTTTTTTCATTAAAATGGAATTCAGCTTTTTCATAACATATGAGCTTTAATGCTTTTTGAACTGAATCAGTGTCAACATCATCCCAACCAAACACTTTCATTATTTTTTCTTCAATTTCTAGATAATCATCATCGCTGAGCTTGTCATAAAGTTCGTTTGACTGAGCTTTGATTTCTGCTTCTTTATCGTCTTGCATTTCGATATTGTTTATCATGTTGCAATAAGCATTTTCGTAACTATTTTCTACAGCTCTATGTAACATCATCTATCTCCTTTCTTATTTCAAATTCAAGCGCACTTGTTTAAATGCGCTTTGATTTGAATGCTGGTACATACCCCAGCAGGTAATGCGCTCCCTTACTCCGTGCTATCTTTTCATCAGCTTAGAGGGAGCTAGGCATTTCGTTCTAAGATGAGCTTTGCTTTCACACTGTCTACTTGAATAACACTTTATAAGTTGTTCCGACTTTCCGAATTTTTAAAGAGCTTCAACTTTTGGTAAGTTGATTTGTTTTGATGTGATAATAATAACTTTAGTTATCAAATTAGTCAATAACAAAAGTTATCAATATTTAAATAAAAGTTATCGTTTGGTTGTTTTTTAATCTGTTTGGTGGGTTTTTTTGGGGAGGTATAAAAAAAGCCCTTATTGGGCTTTGAAATAAATTAAAATAAAAGTTTATTTTCTTTTGAAATTTTCATCATTTTTTGTGTATTCATATGCGTCAAGAATCAATCCAGATATTCTTAATACGTTTTCAGGTTTATCAATAATAATTTGATCTCCTGAGCCAATTTCTAATCCAGCTCTCTTAACTTCGTCTTTTATGTTGTCTGTTAGCTCAATGGGCAATTGAATTGATGGGCGTTGTTTATTATCAAAATATCTGACCATCCATCTGTTGGATTTATTTTGATAAAGCACGCTAAAATATGATTCGGTATCTTTGTATGTTAATTCATCGTCATTTGTTATCGAATGTATGTGATCGAACAAAACTCTTTCAGAGTAAGTTGTGATAATTTTATTATTTTCAGGATCTACAATATCGGCTTTTTCATCAATTATTGTTGTTTGTTCTTGGTCGCTTGGTGTATCGTCTGAAATTTCTTTTTTTCCTGTTAGACCCACAACCACCATATTGCTTACAGCTCTTTCAATTGCATTTTTTACAATTGGTGTAATACTATCAAGAAATTTTTGATTTAGTTGTCTTGATATGTTTGATTTGTTTGCTACATATTTAACAAAATCAATCGGAGCTTCTCTCAAGGTTGAAGTTATTGTTTTAGTGAATAATGAAAAATAAATACTTTCTTCTGCTAATGTTCTTAATGCTTCTGGTTTGAATTGATCGTATCTAAATTGATAAAGTTGTTCATAATCATTATCTTGTAATTCTTCGATCTTAATTTTTAAGAAAGGGCTTGAGTCCATAATGTTTTTTTGTTCTAAATCTGTAAAAAATCTCCATTCTCTACCATTTGTTATTGCCGCCACAGCTACTTCTGGGGTTGCATTAAAATATCTTGAAAGTTGTGGGCAGTGATTTGTTAATTCTTCATTCCATGATTTTGCCTCTATGAACATTACAGGTAAATCTTGGCAGAAAAGAGCATAATCAACTCGCTCATTAGCTTTTTCTCCGGGAAAATCAGCTTTAAATTCTGCTTTTACTTTTGTTGGGTCGTATGGTGTAAAACCTAATATATCCAAAAGTGGTAATATTAAAGCTTGTTTTGTCGTTTCTTCTGTAGTGCAGTGATTGCCAACTTTTTTTACATGCTCCGAGTGATTATTTAGTTTACTTTTGAAGGTATTCATATTTATTGCCTTATATTATGGGATTATCTGTTTTATTTTTATAAAAATTTTAAATTACTTCTATAATGCTAATAATTATTATTGTTTTCACGTAAATATTCTATTTTTAATAACCGCTTTATAGGCGGTTATCTATTATACTTACTTTTAAGGTTAGATATCATGAACATCAATAAATCTTGATGATTTAACAATTGCGGCTACATACATAACTTTATCTACTAATTCATCACTAATTGTAATTGGAGGGTGATCTTGGTTGATGCTAGTGAAACGATATTCAGAATCTCTATGATACTCAAGTTTTTTTATCATATTTCTTCCATCTTTCAGCCTGACAAAAACTTCATCTCCTGACGCTGGCATGACTTTTGGTTCGATGACAACAAACTCTCCAGAGTTTATTCTAGGAAACATTGAATCGCCCTTTACTCGTAAGCCGAACGCGCTAGGATCGTCACTATAAAATTTTAAATAACCATTTAAAGATTCGTCCATTTCAAAAGCTCCATTAGCTCCCATTACAGCCTCTCCTTTAACTTTTACTGCTCCATTCTTAACTGTGCCTACAAATTCAAATTGTTGATCATCTAGTCCAGAATCGCCCGTTCCAGCTGACAACCATTCTAAATTTACTTTTAGAGCCTGAGCTAACTCAGATATTTTTCTAAAACTTTTTGACTCACCTGCCACCAACTTTCTGATTGCTGGTTGAGAAACATTAACTGCCTTGGCTAAATCGTGCTGTGATAAACCAGATTTATCAAATGCAATTTTAAAACGTTCATTAAATGTATTCATAACGACTCCTTATGTTTTGATTATATAACTTTTGTTATAAAAAATAAAAAAACATAAGTTATCACAATGTTGACTTGATCAATAACTTTAGTTATCATTAATTTAGTTTTAATTAAGGAGAAAAAAATGGAGCCTTTAAAAAAAGCAATAACTACAGTTGGAGGGCAGAGAGAGCTAGCTCGAATCTGCGGAGTTAGTCAAGTAGCGGTAAGTAAATGGCTGAATGGGGTTAGTAAAATCGGAGAAGATAAAGCTATTTTGCTGGAGCAAGCACTGAACGGACTAGTAACGTGCGAAGAGCTGCGTCCCGATGTCAACTGGTCAGTAATTAGAGGTCGAGCATGAGCACATTAAACAATGAAACGTGGAGGTTAATGTGAATCCAACTGATTTTATTTTTAAAAATATCACTGATCTTTTAGTAAAAGATGGTTACAGCAGGGAAATAGCATTAGCGTCTGCAAATGTTGGGGTTGATGAATATTATCGTCGCCCATGTCCAACACAAAAAGGAAAGATTTTTGATGATTGTTTGGATAGAGCAAAAAAACACGCTAAGGGATTAATTAAATCGACTCACTAGTTGCACCTAGTGAGCGTAACGATTTAAGGAATAATAACATGAGAAAGAATAAATCATATTACAGAACATGTCAACGGGCTGAAAAACCCGACGAGTTAGCTATGGTCGCATTACATAATCGAGGATTTGGAAAGCGATTTGTAGAAGTGTTTCAAGCAGCTAAAGAGGGTAAATCATGTCCACGGCAAAAGTAATCGATTTTCAGCCTAGAGAGGGGCGTATGGCTAATTTAGATGATGGCTATACCAGAATTGCTAACGATTTATTGGAAAAAATAATCTCTTTTCCGTTCACTTTGCGCCAGCAAAATTTATTGTTATCGATTGCGCGTAAAACTTACGGTTATAACAAAAAAATAGACTGGATAGGTAATAAACAATTATCAGAATTAACAGGTTATCCAGAAACGAGATGTTCAACCATAAAAAACGAGCTGATCAAGATGGATGTTCTAGTAACAAAAGGGCGTGAAGTGGGAATAAATAAAAATCTTGGTGAGTGGAAAAGTGATATTACCCAAACCAGTAAAACATTTACCAAATCAGTAAAGAAAACCTTTACCAAAACGGTAAATCACTCTTTACCAAAAGAGGTAAACACAAAAGACAATACTACAAAAGACAATAAAGACAATAATATATTGCTCGATTCTGCATTTGAAATTTTTTACAAAGCAGGGCTACCAAAAGTTGGAAAATCAAAAGCAATTACCAGCTTCAAAACAGCATACAAAAATTGGAAATCAGAAAATAAAACGCCTGAGGTGTTTGCTCAAATGTTGGCAGGTGACATCCAGTGCAGGCTAAAAGCCAATATCTTTGGGTTTGCTAATTTGCATCCAACGACCTACCTAAACCAATCCCGATGGGAAGATGAGTTACCAGCTAATGCAAGGCGATCTCAATCGCAAATGACACCCGAACAGCAGCGTGAATATGATCTGTATATGTTTATGCAGGGCGATAGTTAATGCGTAGGCAAATAAAAAAATTGCTCATTGTTGGGTATGGGTACGGAGTTTTTAGTCAGTCATTTGTTGATTATTGGTTTAAAAAATTGGAGTTAAAAGCGCTATGAACATCAAAGAATTATCAAATAAGTTATGGGAGCGTGCGGAAGATGTGGCTAGGCATTTGTTGCCAAATGGTAAAAAAATTCATGGCGAATGGTGTGTTGGCGATCTGCAAGGCGATAAGGGACAAAGCCTAAAAATCAACGTCAATGGCAAACGAGTTTGGTGTGAATTTAATGGTGGTTTAGGCGGTGATTTATTAGATTTATGGGTTGCTGTTAGAAGCGTATCAATGCACATAGCTATTCAAGAAGCTAAAGAATTTTTAGGAATTCGTGATGAAAATTCTTATTTTGAAAAACCTAAAAAACAATTTAAGAAACCAGAGAAAAAAGGGATTTTACCAAGCAGGCAGTGTTATTCGTATTTAGCTTCAAGGGGTATTTCTGAGGCAACAGCACGAGCATTCAAGGTTGTTGACGCTAAGGTATTTAATCATGAAAGCAAGACGGAAGTTGATGCGATAGCATTTCCATATATTCGAGATGGTGAAACGTTGCAAATCAAACGACTAGGCTTGGAGCGTAACGGGAATAAAAAAATAATTATGGCTGAGGCAGATTGTGAACCGTGCCTATTCGGTTGGCAGGCAATTAGCAATAGCGAAAGAAACATGGTTGTTTTATGCGAGGGTGAAATCGATGCAATGACCATTAATCAATATGGACTACCTGCATTATCCGTGCCGTTCGGTGGTGGCTCTGGAGCAAAACAACAATGGATAGATTACGAATATGAAAATCTTGAACGATTTGAAGAAATATTTATTTGCATGGATGACGACGAAGCGGGGCAATTAGCTACAAAGGAAATTGCAACAAGACTAGGTTATCACCGTTGTAATTTTGTTCATTTACCAAAAGGGTTTAAGGACGCTAACGAATGTTTAATGAAAGGTGTGTCACGAGACGAGTTTATTCAATGCGTTATCAGTGCTGAAAAGTTAGATCCTACAGAGCTAAAAAGAGCAGGTGATTTCAAGCAAGGTGTTATTGATGCTTTTTTTGCTCCTGAACAATACATGTTCACATCAAGCATTGAGGGATTAGCTGAGAAGCTAAAGTTTCGTAGCCATGAAGTGACAGCGGTTAACGGTGTTAATGGGCATGGTAAATCTCAATTAGTCGGTAATTTCTCACTAGATGCCATCAAATCAGGGTTAAGAGTTTGCATTGCATCATTAGAGCTTAGACCTGCAATACTGTTAAAAAGGCTGGTTCGCCAAGGTATTTGCACACCAGAGCCAGAGCGTGAAGATGTTGAAAAAATCATGGACAAGCTTAACGACTCTTTGTGGGTATTCAACGTAACAGGTAAAGCTAAAACAGAAAGGCTGCTAACTGTATTTAAGTACGCACACAAACGATATGGCGTAAAAGTTTTTATCATCGATTCATTGATGATGTGCGGCATGGCAGAAGATGATTATAACGGTCAAAAAGCGTTTATCGAGCAATTGTGTGATTTTAAAAATCAAAATGATGTACATGTGTTTTTAGTTACTCACCCAAGAAAAGGGGAAAGCGAAGAAAAACCAGTAGGCAAAATGGACGTAAAAGGGACTGGGGCAATTACAGACTTATTAGACAATCTAGTAACAGTTTGGCGCAACAAGAAAAAAGAGGAGCTTAACGAAAGGATTAACAGATTTCCTAATATTGAGCTAAACGAAAAAGACGAAAAATTATTAGCATCTCCAAACACATTGCTATCAGTTGATAAACAAAGAGAGGGTGAGGGTTGGTGTGGAAAAGTACCAGTTGAATTTAATGCCTATACAAATCAGTTTTTATCTAGTGATAAGCACACTCCATTTAACTATTTATATAACCGACCTCAAAACGAGGTGTTATCACTAAAAAAACAGAGTAAAGCATGCGAAAGCCGTTAGTTAACCACTGCCCACTCGGTATTAATCACATGCTCGACAAAATAGCGTATGACTATGTGAGAGCGATAAGAGAACCAGAAGCAAATACGGCAAAGATTAAACAGCAGTTAGCAGAACGAGTTAAAAAATATTCAGAAGAAGACAAGGAAAAATTACGGGAGTTAATACAAAAATGGCTTACAAAATAACAGCAGAAGTTAAAAAAGGTTGGCAAGAGTGGGGAACAATCGTATTGCATCGTGATTCAAAACTCACAGAAAAAGGTTTAATTAAAACGCTGGCTACAGTTAAAAACTCATTCGGCAATACTAAAGTTGATGTGTTGGTCCGTAATTTTGAGTGTGTGAGGGTTTAGGGATGTTTGAAGATTTTACTAGACGCTCTAAAGCGGTTATTAACGGTCTAGTTTCTTGGTTAATCGTTATTGCGTTAGCTGTCAACGTTTCAGTAGCTAGCATTAACATCATTAATTCATTTTTTTCAAACAATGAGTTGATACAAGCTGGAAAATTTCTTGACTCAATAAAAAACAGGGTTAACGAAAACGGGGTAATTTTTTATGAAACAGCTAATCATCGCATCATAGTTACAACAAAAGAATGATACGAAAATAATCATAGGTAATTAATAAATGAATAACAACGTAAAAAATCCAAAACATTATCAAATAATTAGCGGTATCGAATCAATCGATATCATCGCACGTAGCATGACAGTTGAGCAATTCCAAGGTTTCTGCCTCGGAAATATTCTGAAATATAGAATCAGGGCAGGCAAAAAAGATGCGTTAGAGCAAGATATTGCCAAGGCTAACGAGTACGAGAAGATTTTTGATAATAAAAAACATCTATGTATAGGTGCGTAATGGAAGACGTTTGCTTACATAAATCAAACATTAAAGTCGTTTTTAAATTATTGTCCGATCTTGTTTTAAGCGATAAACGATATCGGCTAATAATAAAAATTTGGAAAGACAAGCGGAGCATTGATCAAAACTCGCTATCTCACATGTGGTACGACGATATAGCAAAACAGGCCAACAGGAGATCAAAAAAAGATGTTTACACACTGGAAAGTGTGAAAGCGGACTTTAAAAAAATGTTCTTAGGTTATCAGGAGGTTGAACATAAAAACGTTATAACAGGTGAAATAACTACAACTCAAGAGTTGGTTAAAACATCTGAATTAGATGTTGGCGAAATGCATTTTTATTTACAGCAGATTGAAACATGGTCATATCAAAACGGGTTTGAACTGAGAATACCGCGAGATAGTGAATATCAAAAACTAAAAAACAAACAGGTTGAATAACAATGAAATTAAACGAATATTTGGAACAACTGAAACGATACGATGATACAGAACAAGCATTAGAGCGAGCAATAGCAGTAGTTAGAGAACAACGCAGAGAATACATTAATCAGCATAATTTAAATAGAGTTAATGATGCCGAGAAAACACAAATTAATTAAAACTGATTTTAAATGCCCAGAATGCGCTGGGGCATGTTTATATAACGTCGATTTAGATTTATTTGTCTGTAACAGACCGTTAGTCGGCGTTAGCGGTGAGGTAAAAGGCTCTTGCGGTAGATTCTATGCTAATAAAAGGAAGGCGAACAAATGAGTAAACTAACTAGAGAGGCGCGAGGTAGAGAGTGTCAAATACGGTTGCCATGTTGCAATCATAATCCAGAAACTACAGTGTTAGCTCACTATCGATTAGCAGGAACGTGCGGTGTAGGTATGAAACCAAACGACTTACAAGGCGCATGGGCGTGCTCAGCTTGTCATGATGAAATCGACCGCAGGACAAGAAATCACGAGCATGAATTCGTTAGATTAGCGCACGCTGAGGGGGTTATTAGAACACAAGACATACTGATCAAGGAAGGAAAAATAAGAGCATGATTTATAACATTACTCCAGTTCCTAAACCGCGGATGACACAGCGCGACAGGTGGGCAAAGAGGAAACCAGTATTGCAATATTTTGCATTTAAAGACGAATGCAAAGCAAGCGGCGTAACGCTGCCAGAAAGTCATTATCACATTATTTTTGTTATACCTATGCCGAAATCGTGGAGCAATAAAAAACGAGCTGAAATGGACGGAAAACCGCATCAGCAACGACCAGACAAAGACAATCTAGAAAAAGGTTTGTTGGACGCTATTTTTGGCGAGGATTGTCGAGTTTGGGACGGTCGAGTAACAAAAATTTGGGGTAATGTCGGTCAAATAATAATTAAAAATATCGAGGAATAATAATGCTAGCTGAATATGTATACGTTGATGATGAGCCAAAAAAAGAGATGCAAACAGTTAAAAACGCAAGATTTGTTGTTAATTATGATATTACAGAGGTTTGCACTAGATTCGGTAATTGGTCTAGAAAAAATCTATATTTAAAGCAAAACACGCCATCTTATTATCACTGTCAACCCAAAAAAATGAAAGAGGTTTGCTCTGATAGTGATGCTCAATTGATTAATAAGGCGTTTTTGTCTATTTTGATGTTAAACGGACAGCAATCAAAGGATATTTATGATACGTTAATTTTATTCTACTTCGGTGAAAAGCAGGTAATTACTGATTATATTGCAACAGAGGGATATGTAAGAAATGAATGGAAGAGACATGCAAATGGCATCCATGGGGCTTCATCAAAACAGATAGCTAACGGCATTAGAGTTGACAATATTTATATAGTTAAACCTCTGTCAGTGCAAGATATTGCAAGAAAAATGGGAGCAAATTGGAATGCTGTGGACAAACTAAAAAAAAGAGGCGAAGACTATTTAAATGGCTATTTTTCAGCATTAAAATTGAGCGCAGGGATAGAGTTAGATATGATCAAAGATAGAATTATTTAATAACATAAAAAAAGATAAAATAATAGTTGACTAATGGCGCGCGTCATTATATTATATATTCAGAGTTAAGAAATAACTCAACTGGCTCGGCAGTTTCCGAGTTTACTTAAAAGGTAAATTATTATGGCTACACTTGCAGAATTAAAATCTACTATTAATAAATTAGATTTGTTAATTGAATCAACTAATCGAAAAATAAATCTATATCAAAAAAGAATCAAAAAATATCAAGATTGCATTGATTTGCTCAATAACAAACAAGCCGCTTTATCAATTCTAGAAGCTAAACACAGTAAAATCAAAATTGAAACAGAGTCGAAAAAAGAAGTTCTTGTTGATAAATTAAAACGAGTTATCAGTATTGATGAAATACTGAAATCAATAAGCATCATGTCTAGAACAATCAAAATTCAACGAGCTAATGCTAAGCGTGAATTCTGGGATGCTCAAAAGATTATTGAAAATGCTATCATTCAACTCAGAGAGGCTGGTATATCAAGTAAAGGTTTAGATAAATTAGCTGACATGAATTATAATCGACCGGATCGCGACTTCCCATCTCTCATCGGATTAGATGAGGTGCTTTCTCTAAAAGAAATTAACATAATCAGAGAGAGTGAATAATATGATTATTTGTCGCGACTGGTTATCACAATATGAGAGAATTTTACTAAAAAAGAATTTGAATGTTCGAACAATATATGAAAAACAACGATTTTTAAGGGTTGTTGATAATAAGATCGGAGATTTAAAATTAAATGATGTAAAGCCGATCCACTTAAAAGAAATCATCAATAACTATGTGTTGGCAGACAAGTCAAGTGCTGCAAAATCCATGCATTCATTATTAAAAGATGCGTTTAATGAGGCTATTATTTATGGGTATATAGACAGCAACCCTATTTGGCCATTGAAATACCCGGCTCAACGAGTAAAGCGAGCAAGATTATTGTTTGATGAATTTTTGACATTAGCAGATCGAGCAAGGCAAGATTGTCACGAATATTTATATAATATGCTAATGCTGACAATAATTACAGCGCAGCGTCCATCGGATGTGTTGAAAATGGGCGTGAACCAAGAAGATTATTTTATTAAAGATGATCATTTATTTATTCATCAGCAAAAAGGCAGAAAATATATAAATATTGATGGAGAGCAAAAATTAATAAAATTTGGTAGTAAGATTGCGTTACCTCTTGATTTACGACTAAATGTGATTGATATGTCACTACGTGATATAATAGAAATCTCAGACGGAGAACAATATTTTATTGAATACAAAAATAAATCAGTCGAGTACTGGCGAGTTAATCGAGATTTTTGTAAACTTAGAGATAAAATATTTTCGAAAGACTATTGGCGTGACTATAACCCACCTTCTTTTTTTGAAATTAGATCATTAGCAGAAAGGTTATATAGGCAACAAGGCGTTAACACGCAAGTTTTGCTTGGGCACAAATACAGCACGACAACAGAGCTTTATAACGATTTGAGGGGAAGAGAGTGGCAGCATCTACGAATTTAAAAACATACAGAGTCTACGTATTAAAGCAACGGAAAGGCGGTAGTGAAATTCTCTCAGAAACAAGGACTAATACTACCAACTTTGAGATAGCAAAAGCGGCTTTTTGGCAACTGTATCATCAACATTATGATAACAAACATCTTTTATTAATGACTTGTAACAGTAAAAAAATTAATGTATATCGTTATCAATCGAAAACGGGTGACGAATGCTACATTTCTGCAGATGTTGAGTTGAATAATGAATAGAGAAAAGCAACGGAAAAACGAACAAGCATATCGATCTCGCAATGCCGGAAGACCGCGTCTATCTGGCACGTATTTGACAGAAGAGGAAAGCTTGTTGTTAAAAGAATTGGCTGTCATTTGCGGTTCTCAAAAAGCCGCAATATTTGAAGGTTTAAAAATTTTAAAAGAAAAATTAAAAAAAGATAAAATAATAGTTGACTAATGGCGCGCGTCATTATATTATATATTCAGAGTTAAGAAATAACTCAACTGGCTCGGCAGTTTCCGAGTTTACTTAAAAGGTAAATTGTTATGAAAGGTTTTAAATTCTCGCATTACATTTCAAGAATGGCTTTAAATGGTACTTCTGTTGCAGTATATTGCAATAAAGATCAATCTGTTTATCGATTAATTGCGGAAAGGGGTGGTTGCAAGATTAGATCTTCTATTGAAGTTCATTTAACAAATGAAGAATATGAAGAATATGAAGAATATGAAGAATATGAAGAATATGAAGAATTGCCGCACGACCCTTACAATTTAATGGATAGGTTTTTACACACAGCATCAATGTGTGGAATTTATTTTCATTAAATGTTATAATCTATAAGTGCTATTACTATCGAATAGATAGTTTAGAAAGTGACCTGTTCACTCGTTATCGCTGAATAAGTGATTTTTTTAAAAAGTCTTGATTTCTTAAGAGCGCGGTGGTATAAAGTACTCAGACTGGAATTTTTGTATCCAAATTGTTTTCAAATTAAGCTCAACTTAATCGGTTGAGCTTTTTTATTGCCTAATTTATGCAAAACACATCAACAAAAGAATTAGCGGATTTGCAAGACAAATATTTAAACGATATTTTGGATGCGCTAAACAGCTCTAAAAAATCGGGTTCGCTAGAAGTTCCGATTTCCGCATTAGAAAGCGATGAGTCTATGCTGGTTTGAATTATGTCGCTTTAATCACTATTACAAATAAGTCCACCTACAACCTCTGCGCGTTACGTTTGGGGCATTCACAGAATCGACAGCAAAGCTAGACACGCACACATAACTAACAATAGCTAGTACGCTGTCACATCATTAACTCATATGAAGATATTTAACATGGAAAGATACTCATCACCGATATCTTATTTCTGGGGCGCTATATGCACGCTTTTAGGCGCACTTAGCTTAAATGATATTGCCATTATTGTAGGTATTATCTTATCAATAGCGACATTTATTATTAATTGGTTGTATAAGCGCCGAGATTTTTATCATAAAAAAAACTTGAGAGAGCAATATTATGCGAAATACCACAAAAATAGCGACGAGTGCGATTTGTAGTGTTTCGGTAATAATCGGTATTGTTATTACCAACTACTCAGATGACATAAGAACAAGCCAATCGGGTCTGGAAATAATCGGTAACGCTGAATCCTGCTTACGAGAGCCTTATTATTGCCCAGCTAACATATTAACGGTTGGGATTGGCTCAACGGGTAATCATATTGAACAAAAAATTTATACTGATGATGAGATAGCAAAGCGTTGGGTCGATGACATAAAAACGGCTGAACAATGTGTTAATCGCTATGCTAAAGGCTTTCATCTTCCCCAGTCTGTTTTTGACGCTGTGACCTCAATTACCTTTAACGTTGGATGTACAAAAATGCGAACATCAACAATGTATAAGCATCTGAATAACGGTGATTATAAGGCGGCTTGTAATGAATTCCCAAGGTGGAATAAAGCAGGCGGTAAGGTTCTAAAAGGTTTAGTAATCAGACGAGAAAAGGAGAAGGCGTTATGTCTATCTTATGCTTCATCATCGCATCAATAATGGCGGTTAAAGGTGTTAACGGTTGGTTTTTATTTGTCTCGTTATTGTTGAGTGATTCATCATGTTCAAATTGTCAAAAGTAAAAAGTAAATATGTTTTAGCTTCAGGACATAATTACGAAATAGCGCTAGAAACCGAGCGCAATTCACTAGAAGTGCTTATAGTAGAGTGCGTTTCGTGGCTTGTGGCTACAATTGTTACCGTTGGTTTTTTTTGTTTATATACAAAATTTGTCTGTCCTGAGGTGTGGAGTTACATCGTTATGAATAAATCAAGTATGGCGAGCATAGCATTAATCGTTGCCGCTTTTGTCTTTGCTGTCCATTTCGGTTACAACAACTATCACGAGAAAAAACGACTGCAAATTGAAAACGCTGAACTGTTCGGAAAAATCGAACAGTTAGAGCAGAGTATCGCTAAAAACAATCAAATCATAGCTGATAACGAGCAAAGTAAGCGTGAACTAGAAAACGAATCTATTAAACGGCAGGAGCAAATTAATGAGCAGCTTAAAAATAATAATTGTGCTAATGAGTATGTGCCTGTTTCTATCGCTGACAGCTTGTACAACAGAGCGAAAAGTTTACGTCAATCAGTCGATACCAGCGAATCTACTTATCGACAGTATCCCAAATCTACCGCCAAAATCCATGAAATTCGGCGGTAGTTTGAGGTATAACGAACATTTATTAAATGTTATTGAAAAGTGTAATGCGGATAAAAGGGCGATAAGGAAAATTAGTAATTAGTGCTGTACTGGTTCAGATAAATAATTTATAATAAATATGTGGTTAGGGTAACACGCTCAAATAAAGTTATTAAGCAGTTTGTTACATTTCTATCATGTTTAATTTCTTTGCTCAAGGGGAGTTGGTTCGCGGTCGGCAAACTTAGAAGCCATATCCCCTTAAAACTACTAACTTAGATACTTCTCATTAAATAAGCTATCATCCAAATGATCTTAGGGTAACTCACTTTCTATACGGTGATCGGGGTAACCTTAATATTCAGTGGTGGTACACTGAACTCTTTAAGGCTCTTAATTGAGCCTTTCTCATATTTATTCACTTTTACTGCATAAACTATAAAAATCCTCGGGCGTTTATTTTTAGATTAAATTTTGTCTAGCAATCTATTGTACTTAGCTCTTAATTCTAAATATGCAATAGCCCACCGTGGCACTCCAGTTTTGTTCCAATTACTAATCTGTCGCGTTGAAACTCCAGAAATTCTAGATAATTCAGCTCTAGTTAACTGAGCCTCTTTTAATAAATTATTTAAAAAAAGTTTATTTTCTTCTTGCATAATGGAAATTATTACTATAATATATGGTTATTGATTCTTATTTTACAGTATGGAGATAGAAATGGCAAATCCTTTATCTGGTCTTGAAACTATTCAAGCGGTCAGGGAAAAACAAAATAAAACTTTGCTTGCGTTTTCAACTGGTAAAGATGCAATTGCTGCATGGTTAGCTATTCGAGAACACTTTGATGAAGTTATACCGTATTATTTGTATCTAATCCCAGATCTTGAGTTTGTGGAAGAGTCTCTCTCATATTATGAGAAATTCTTTGGCGTAAAGATAGCTCGCTTACCGCATCCGACACTGCACAGATGGTTGAATGAACTTATTCATCAACCGCCGCAAAATTGTTTGTGCATAGAGCAGGCTAGACTCCCGGATTTTGATTACATTCATATCCAGCAGGCTATGGTTCAAATGCATAAACTCCCGAGTGAAACTTTAGTTGCTGATGGTGTGAGAGCTGCCGATAGTCCGATGAGGCGAGTTGCCATGCTCAAACACGGGACAATCAGTTATAACCAGTTAAAGTACCACCCGATTTGGGACTGGAAAAAAAGGGACTTGATTGATTGTTTTAATAAACACAAAATTAAACTTTCAATTGATTACAAATTATTTGGTAGATCATTTGATGGGTTGGATTTAAGGTTTTTAATGCCTCTTAAAAAACATCTGCCGAATGATTATAAAAAAATTCTTGAATGGTTCCCGTTAGCAGAACTTGAAATATTTCGATATGAGAGGTCACTAAATGCCTAAATTAACAGTAGAAGAGAAACAAGCAGCAAAAGAAAAAGCGGTGAAAAAAGCAAGAGCTTTAAAGGAAAAAGCTGCGAACAAAAAGAAAAACATCCCGCAGGTTTACAGCATGCCAGAGCAAACGGGTAACCCAGAGATTGATTCTAAGTCTGATTTAAATGAGGTGCAAGCGGCATTTAGAAAGCGCATGAAAATGGAAAATGCGAGATTTCAAAATACGACTGACAGTGAATACTGGTTTGCCATGTGTTTTCAAACAAGAGCGCAGAAAGAGGCGTTTTTGAGAGCAATGGATTTATTTTTGTTGGGTGATAAATATTTGGATGGCGTAGAGGTCGCCGAAAAATTAGGGATAGATATCCCAGATGCTAATATTAAATATTTGCCTGACGGCAAGATTGATAAAGATTTTGCCAAATTTGTAGAGTAATTAATAATTGATTTTAAACACAACCGCCGTTAATTGGCGGTTTTTATTTTGGAGGAATGTATGCGCGGATTTTATGATTATGAGGAAAGAGTGGGGAGAGCATCTGCGAGAATTGGCAAGGCTTTACTATCCGGTTCGTCAACAAGGGCGTCTTACCGCCGTGGTTTTTAAAAACACCCCATGCAATCAATTTTAGAGGTTTAAGATGGCGAACTTGTGCGGGGCAAAAACCCGTAGCGGTTGCCCCTGTAAATCCAAAGCCATGACAAACGGCAGGTGTCGAATGCATGGCGGAAAAGCAACAACAACACACAAAAATAATAGAAACGCAGTTAAAGCTGGCGGCATTTACTCTAAATTCTTCACTGATGAAGAAAAACAGCTATCAGCAGAACTTGAGCTGGGTTCTCTTGATGATGAGTTGCGGCTAACTAAAATTCGTCTAATGAGAGCGCTAAAAGCTGAAGCTGAACAACAAGAGCGGCTTGATGAACTTGAGCTTGATTCTTATTCTGAATCGCCAGCTATTATTAGTGGATTTCCTGATAACGATGAAATTGTTAGGGTGAAGCAGTTCAAGCGCCGAGATTATGTATCAATCATTGATAGATTAACTGCAAGAATCGAATCGCTCGAGGTTAGAAGGGCATCACTTGTGCAAATGTCGTTAGATGTTGAGCGTAAACAGCTTGAAAATAAAGAGCTTTCTGATGCGATCGCAAATATATCTAAAGATGAGCCGATAGCTGAAATGGAGGTGATCATTGTCCGGTCGGAAAATACGGGTAACAATGACAGAGCCACAGGCTAAGTTTTTTACACTTGGTTGCAAATATCCAGCTTTTGTTGGTGGTTTTGGTACAGGTAAAACGGAAACGTTAGCTATCTCGGCGTTTAGAGATGCTCGAGCTTCCAGTAGCGCTTTAATTGCGTTATATGAACCAACCTATGATCTTATCAGATTGATCTTGGCACCTCGAATGGAGGATAAGCTTAGTGAGTACGGAGTTAGGTATAAATATAACAAGTCTGAAAATATAATCTATACATCATCTGGTGGTATTGGTGATTTTGTTTTAAGAACGTTAGATAATCCAGCTAGAATCATCGGTTATGAATCATACAGGGCACATGTTGACGAAATTGACACCCTTAAAAAACTAAAAGCCCAAGAAGCTTGGGTTAAAATCATTGCGCGTAATAGACAGAAGCCTAAAGGGTTGTCTAATCCATTTAATAGAGTTAGTGCATACACTACGCCTGAGGGGTTTAATTTCGTTTATGAGAAATGGAAGAAAAACCCAGAGGATGGCTATAGGATGATTCAAGCATCAACCTTGTCTAACCCGTTCTTGCCGAGTGATTACGTTGATTCGCTCAGAAAATCATATCCAGCTCAACTTATTGATGCTTATATAAATGGGCAATTTGTTAATCTGAAAACAGGGACTATTTACCATCAATTTAACCGCAAATTAAATCATTCAGATGAGGATATGACGGATAAAGATACGTTATATATCGGCATGGATTTTAATGTTGGCAAAATGGCTGGAATTGTTCACATTAAGAGAGATGGTCGCCCAATTGCTGTTGATGAGCTGATCAATATCTATGACACGCCTGCAATCATTAATGCAATCAAAGAACGATATTGGAAATACAACGGCAATAATTACATTAAAAGCCGTGAAATATATATTTATCCCGATGCGTCAGGCGATTCAAGAAAAACGGTTAAGGCGAGCAAAACCGATATAGCTCAACTTCGAGAGGCAGGCTTCACGGTAATTGTGAACGCGTCAAATCCTCCAGTTAAAGATCGGATAAATGCTATGAATGCCATGCTGTTAAATGCTGATGGTGAACGTCGGTATTTAATAAATACGAACAAGTGTAAGCGGTATGTTGAATGCCTCGAAGAACAGGCTTGGGCAAGTAATGGAGAGCCTGATAAATCATCGGATAACGACCATCCAAATGACGCTGCCGGGTATTTCATAGTGAAAGATTACCCAATAGTTAAACCAGCCTTCACAATTCAAATGGAAACAACATTCTAATGAATAATGACATCACCTTTATTCGGCCGGAGTTCAAACAGGCATCAATCAACTGGGAAAAAATGCGAGATGTTTGTGCTGGCGCTGAAGTAATAAAATCAAAAGGTAATCAGTATTTACCTTTTTTAGATCCAACTGACAAAAGTGAGCGAAACAAAAAGCGCAACCAAGATTATGTGTCCAGAGCCGTTTTTTATAATATTACTGGGCATAGCAAAATCGGATTAATCGGTATGGCTTTTCGAAAAGATCCTGTTGTTAGCGTGCCTGATAAATTAGACTATCTCAAAATCAACGCGGATGGTGCAGGAACCAGCATTTATCAACAATCACAGTCAACACTCGAATCAGTGTTAGAGGTCGGCAGACATGGGTTATATGTTGATTATAATTCTGATTCTAATGAAACCGTGATATTGACGTATAAAGCTGAAGACATCATCAACTGGCGCACTGAACGAATTAATGGGAAAGATAAATTAGTCCTTGTTGTTCTTCGTGAGGTTGTAGAAATTCCCGACGGGTATGGTTTTAAAGACATCACGCAATACAGAGAATTAGCACTAGAAGATAGCGCGTTTATTTGTCGAGTGTGGAGGCGAAAAAGTGATAGCTCTAGTGGTCCATATGAGATAAGTTCCGAGTACAAACCAACGCCAGCAGGGAAGGGGAAATGGGAAGAAATACCGTTCACTTTCGTAGGCGCTCAAAACAACGACCCAACAATTGATGATTCCCCTTTATCTTCATTAATTGAAATCAATTTAGGACACTATCGTAATAGTGCTGATTATGAAGATAGTTTGTTCTTTTGCGGTCAGGTTCAGCCTGCAATAAGCGGACTGGATACGGAATGGCGCGATTTTTTGCAAAAGAATGGTATTAAGTTGGGTTCTCGCGCTCCCTTGTTGCTCCCTCAAGGTGGTAATTTTGTTTATGCACAAGCGCAGCCCAACACGCTTGCAAAGGAAGGTATGGACACTAAGCGAGATTACATGGTTGCGCTTGGCGCGAGATTAATTGAGCAGAATTCCTCTGTAAAAACCGCAACACAAGCAAACGGAGATCAAACGGCATCGACATCGGTACTTGGCATTTGTTGTTCAAATGTCTCTGAGGCTTACACTATCGCTATTAAATGGTGTGCTCATTATTTAGGGTTAGCGGCGGATGATGCGATTTACTCTATTAATCAGGAGTTTATAGCTAAAGTGGCAGATTCAGGCATGATCACATCGATTGTAAGTTCATGGCAATCTGGTGCTATTCGTGACGAAGATATGGTTCGTGCAATGCAAAAAATAGACCTAATTGATCCTAGCGCTGACCCTAATGATGTAATGCAAGAGCTGAAAGACGCTGAACCTCAACTATGAGGTAATTTATGACAATCAATAAAAGGCTTCGTGATGAGGCCCTTTTTCATCGTGTGAATCTTGTTGGTTATGAAAATAACCTAATAAAAGAATCATTAAAATTGCTGAATATTGTTGATAAACAATTAACAGCGCAGCTTTATGTAGCATTAGAGGATATGACAGCCAGTGAATTTAAAATATCACGGCTAGAATCAATGCTCAGTAGTGTTAAATCATTAAATTCATTTTCCGATTATTTATTGGGTGAATTGAATTTATTTTGTGAGTATGAAAGCAATTATCAATATTCATTATTTGAATCGTTGCTACCAGATAACGTTTTAGCCAAATATCCACTCATGCAAATATCGCCAAATCAATTATTTACAGCGGTAAAAACCAAGCCTTTTCAGGGGCGTTTGTTGTGTGAATGGGTGAGCAATATTGAGGATGATAGGCTTAAACGTGTTACCAATGCCGTTAGAACTGGTTATGCAACAGGTGAAACCACCGAACAGATTATCAAGAGAGTTAGAGGGACAAAAAAGAATAATTATAAAGATGGTGTGTTAGAAATAAGCAAGAGAAATGCATCATCATTAATTCATTCTGCTATATCTCATACTGCTGCGGTATCTCGTAATGAGTTCAGTCAAGCCAATAGTGATTTGATAAAAGGCAAGCAATGGTTATCTACGCTGGATACAAGCACTACGCCAATGTGCATGATCCGCGATTTAAAGGTTTATTCACTGGACAACAAACCTATTGATCATGATATTCCGTATGGCGATGGTCCGGGCAGACTTCACTTTTGTTGTCGTTCTGTTGAAACATTTATTCTGAAAAGCTATCGAGAGCTTGGAATTGATATTGACGAAACACCAATAGGTACGAGAGCATCAATGGATGGACAGGTTCCTGCTAAAACCTCATATCTTGAATGGTTGAAGAGCCAATCAAAAGAGCGGCAAGAGCAGATATTAGGAGTGGAACGAGCTAGGTTATTAAGAAGTGGCGAAATCGCACCAGAAAAATTCTTTACTCGTGACGGGCATCTTTTAACAATCAATGAGTTAAATAAGCAACTTGGCAATCAACTATCGAGCTTGAAAACGGTTGAAGATGTTGAAAATTGGATGCAAGGTAAAAATATAGCCGCTAATGTTAAGTTTCCAAAAAATACATCGCTGAATAGCGCCAAAGAAGTTGCTGAAATATCAGAAGATATTATTAAGAGGTTTAATTTATCTAAACTTTCTTGGCTGGGAACATACGATAACTTCTCGGAAACTGCTGCTGGTGCTTATAATTTATCTCAAAACTCAATTCACATGGCGCAATGGATGTTAGACCCAAGCGAATGGGAGGCAATTGCCGAAAATGCAGCTATGCTTGGATTTAAGGATATGGCTGTTTATGAAATTGATTTATCTCCAGATAAAAAACAGCTAGCACGGGTAATGGCTAACTTGGATGTTTTACCTTACGCATCAGTTCAAAGCATAAAAGGAACAATAGCTCATGAGTTTGGGCATTATCTATATTATCAAGATGAGAAGTATTTATCTAAAATCACTCAAATTGCATATAATGACAAATGGGCACATGTGCTAAGTTATTATTCTTCTGATTCAAATAAAGAGCTTTTTTCTGAAAGCTTTGCTTTGTATATGCTTGGCGATACTAAATCAAGAAAGAGAATTCATCCTTTAATACTAGAATGGTTAATAAAACATGACAAACGATAATCTAAGAAAAGTTCACGATTTAATACAAAAGAAGCCATGGGATGATGACATCCTACTAAAAATACAACGGCTCATTGATAATGAGCCAAATTTAGCCATCAAACGCATGATGGCTATGAGCATGAGCGCAGTTACCCATAAAATGGAAAACAGCAAAATAATAGATAAATAAATATTCATTAACATCCACAAGGTCGCTATATGCGGCCTTTTTTATTTTAAGAGCAAAGCTCAATTCTAAGGAAAAATTATGTTATTTAGAGAAATCAACCGAAAGTTTTATTCAGAAGCGCAAGAAGGCGGCGATGCTGGTGGTGGCGCAACAATTACCCCAGAAGTGCAAGCCCTAATTGATAAAGCAGTTGCCGAAAACACGCAAGGCTTAAAGAATAAAAACACCGAATTACTAGGTAAGCAAAAGGTATTGTCAGAAAAACTTAAGCAGTTTGAAGGGATTGACCCTGAGGCTGTACGAACGATTTTACAGCGATTTTCTGATGACGAAGAAGCAAAACTGATTTCGGCGGGCAAGATCGACGAAGTTTTAAGTAAGCGAACTGAGCGATTTAGAAATGAGTTTGATAAAAAGCTGAAAGCTGAACAAGAACGAGCTGATAGCGCCCAAAAGAAAGCCGAAAAGTATAGCAGTATTGTGCTTAGCAACAAAATGACTAATGCGGCATTGAAAGCAGGCGCTTTACCTGAAGCATTAGAAGACATTAGTTTACGTGCCAAAGGCATGTTTATTTTAAGTGATGACGGCGAGGCTGTCGCAATTGGACAAGATGGCGAACCACTACTTGGGAAAGACGGCAAGACTCCGTTGACGCCTCAGGAGTGGGTGGAATCATTAAAAGATAACGCTCCTCATTTATTTCCTCGAGCCGAAGGCACAGGAAGTGGAGGGCACAAATCGGGTGGCGCAAATCTAGTCCGTTCAAAAATGACCAGTACGGAAAAACACAACTACATCCAAAAATATGGTCAACAAGCATATTTAAAATTACCAAAAGATTAAGAGGAAGTTAAATAATGGCAACAACAGTAAATACAGATTTAATTATTTATGATGATTTAGCACAAACTGCTTTTTTGGAACGACGCCAAGATAATCTTGATGTGTTCAATACCGCATCAAACGGGGCGATTTTGATTGATAATGAATTAATTGAAGGCGATTTCCGAAAACGCGCGTTCTATAAAGTGAACGGCTCTATTGATCCGCGTGATGTTAATTCCGCCAACTCTATTACAGGAAAAAAAATCGGCGCAGGCGAAGCAGTGGGTGTCAAAGTGCCATGGAAATATGGACCTTATGAAACAACCGAAGAAGCCTTCAAGCGTCGTGGACGTGATATTTCTGAATTTTCAGAGGTGATTGGCGTTGATGTTGCTGATGCTACGTTAGAGGGTTACATCAAATATGCGATTAATTCATTAATGGCCGCCGTCGGTGCTAACACTGACATGACAGTAACCGCAGATATCGCGACCGATGGGAAGAAAACATTAACCAAAGGGTTACGTAAATACGGCGACAAATTCAATCGTGTTGCTTTATTTGTTATGCATTCTACAACCTATTTTGACATTGTAGATCAGGCAATGGATAACAAGCTATACGAAGAAGCTGGTGTTGTGGTTTATGGTGGCCAACCGGGAACATTAGGCAAACCTGTATTAGTTACAGATTCTGCGCCAGTTGATGCGATTTTAGGTTTAGTTGCAAGTGCTGTAAAAATCACTGAATCACAAGCTCCGGGATTCCGTTCTTATGACATCAACGACCAAGAGAACTTGGCTGTAGGTTATCGTGCCGAGGGTGCAGTTAATGTTGATTTACTCGGGTATAGTTGGGATACATCAAAAGGCGCGAACCCAGACTTAACCAAGCTTGGCAACGGCGCTAACTGGAAAAAACACTTTGATAGCAACAAATCAACCGCTGGTGTTTTAATTAAATTAGCGCCGTCTGGATATAGCCTAGAAACGCCAGAAGCAGAAGCTGACAAAAAAGGCAAAAAAGGCAAAAAAGGCAGTGAAGGTAGTGAAGGCAGTGAAGGTAGTGAATAAAATAAGGGCTTTACGCCCTTTTTTGGAGCGATGAATGATAACTACAGATCATAATTCCAACTCTTTTAATAGTTATGCCAGCGTTGATGATTTAGAGAATTTTGCTGACGCAAGAGGTATACAATTACCAGAAAACAAGGAGCCGTTACTCATTAAAGCAATGGATTATTTGAATGGATTAAATTGGGCAGGGCAAAAAGCAAAGTTCGATCAGCCATTACCTTTTCCTCGCAAAGATATGGTAATTGACGGCTATTTTTTACCTAGTGGAATCATTCCCGTTCAAGTTGTTACCGCTCAATGTATGCTAGCTGTCGAGGCTATTTCGGGTGATTTATTACCTAGCGTACGTGAAGCTCCAGTAAAATCGGAATCTTTAGCCGGTGCGCTTGCGGTATCTTATGCAGTGGATGAATCTGGCTTTAAACCGCAGTATACGGCTGTTATGTCAATATTGGGCGATTTGGTTGTTAGCAGTGGGTTCTCAATAAATTGTATTGCCGAGAGGTCGTGATGGTGAACTTTTATGAACGTTCATTTAATACAGCCTTGAAGCTCCTTTCAAAATACGGAATGGAATACTCAGTATTAAGAAAGGGTAAGGTATCGATTGTTAACGGCAAGGAAGTCATTACTGGGAATCAAACGTTTACAGCAATTGGCGTAAAAACTAACTATAACCCGATTGAAATTGACGGAACAGTCATTCTATCGGGAGATATTCAAATGATTTTTGCCGCTAATATTGAGCTGAAAATTAATGATATTGTAACTGTTGATGATGAAAAATATCTAATTAAACAGCCTAATCCCGTAAAACCTGCGGATACGCTCATCTGTTACAAGGCGCAACTAAGGAGGGCTTAAATGTCAAATAGCAACAACTTTATATCATCTATAAATGCGTTTGTAGACAAAGCGAAAGCCAAAAATGAGCTTGTAGTTAAAAAGGCCAGCCTCGAAATATTACAGGACATTATCAGAATGTCGCCTATCGGGCAACCAGAATTATGGCAAGGTTATGCTCCCAAAGGCTATGTCGGTGGACGTTTTCGTGGTAACTGGCAAGTTACCTTTAATGTGCCTGCATCTGTTGAACTAGATAGAATTGATCCATCAGGAATGGACACGTTAAAAGATGGTATCGAGCAGATTGGGCGGTATACAAATGGTGTTCAGTCAATCTACTTTACTAACAACCTACCTTACAGTGTGAGATTAGAGTTTGGACACTCTAAACAAGCGCCTAACGGCATTGTTAGGGTAGCGGCGCTAAACGCTCAGGCTCACTTTGAAAACGCCGCAAGAGGAGGCTAATAATTGATTTCAACCATCTCTGAATTGCTCGAATCGCATTTAGATATCATTGCCAACCAGCTAGGTTTACCAATCATTTATGAAAACATCAAAGCAACACCTAATGACGAAATCTACTTAAAATCTAATATATTGCCAGCAATCACAACCAGCTTTGATTTGGGCGGTAATTCAAGGATTTACAAAGGAGTTTATCAAGTTAGCGTAGTTGCTCCAATCAATACTGGTAAATCACGCTCTCAACTGATATCAGAAGCGATTATTAAGCATTTTCAACTCAACACAGAGTTAACCAAAGATAATTTTTCACTTTACATCAACTCAATACCAAGCGTTTATCCAGCTATCACGGATAAAACCACTTACACCATACCAATTAGCATGAATTACCGTGCTGATACATTAATTTAATTAGGAGTTTTACTATGGGTTTTGCATTACCTAACGGCGCACGTGTTTACGTGCAAAAATCAAAAGGCGAGGCTTTAGCATTTGAAACTATTACAAACGCCAAAGAAGCGGTTGTTACATTGAAAGCGAATCACGGGCTTGTGGTCGGTGATGAGGTTCTAATTGCTTCGGGTTGGACAAAATTAAATAATGCAGTTGCTAAAGTATCGAAAGTCAATAATTTAGAGGTTACTCTTGGCAATATTAACACGACAAATGCCAGTGCATTTCCTGCTGATGAAGGTAGCGGAACATTAACCAAAATTACAGCGTGGGAAAGATTACCACAGGTAAAAGAGGTTGCTACTGAGGGCGGTGAACAACAATTTGTTCAAATTCAATTTTTGGATGATGATACAGAACGACAATTACCAACCATTAAATCAGCAAAAAGCAAAAGCTTTACCATTGCTCATGACAGCTCTTTGCCGATCTATTCGCTATTACAGGAATTAGATCAGACGAACGATGTGGTAGCAATGAAAATGTATGTACCAAAAGCAAAAGAAACTCGCTACGACGCTGTACGTGTGTCATTTGACCCAACACCTGAAACAGCTATTAACGAAATTGAAACTGTAAAAATCAATACAACAGTCGAATCACCCGCAATCACATTTTACAAAGATAAATAAGGATAACTAAATGGCAAAATTTAAATTAGTCGCAGAACCAACGTTTAAGTGTAATGTCTTAATTCCTCGTGCAGGTCAAGAGGACGGGCAAATCGAACTCACTTTTAAACATTACTCAGCAGATAAGCTCGCTAAACTTGAAGATGAAGTTAAAGATAAACAAATCGTCGATCTTGTCATGAAAATAGTTCAAGGTTGGAGTTTGGATGAAGAATTTAATCAAGAAAATATGCAAATCTTATTAAATAACTATCCTGCTGCTTGGCGTGCGATAACCGATACATACTATAAAGAAATGTTAGGTCAACGCGAAAAAAACTAATTGAACTTGCCATTGCTCTATATACCCCCGAGCCGTCAAAAGATGAACTGGCGGCATTCGGTCTAACCGAAGATGATTACGCTGATGAGTATGTAGAAATATGGCAAGACAATTTAGATGTTTTTAAGCTATTTAAAGCAATGTCCACCCAGTGGCGTACAAGCATGGGTGGCGTTACAGGGCTTGATTACAATTGTTTGCCATGGGTTATGAAAGTTAACAATATAGCTGAAAACGAGACTATTTTTAATGATATTCAAATAATGGAAAGCGAAGCCCTGAAATTAATGCACAAATCAAAATAATTGTTAGTTTAAAGGGTAACATTTGAAAAGTCACCCATCAGTCAAACCACCTGCGGGTGGTTTTTTATTGCCCTAAATTATTAAATAACATACCATTAACAAAAACTTTAAGGAGAATGGTATGAAAAGAATTTTACTAATTAGTCTAGTTAGCCTAGCTTTATTTGGCTGTGAAGAAAAAAAAGTAACCGAGGAAATGCTTATTGGGGATTGGAGATGTGATTTTGCGCAACAAATTGCTAAATGGAAAGATGGGGCTTTTCAGGATTACGGCAAGATTGAAAGAGGTAAAGATTTAATAAAATATTTTATGAAAGATGGAACTCTGTATTTTAATTTTGGGAATCCGACTTCTTACCCATTTAACCTAGCTTCCTATTATGATCAATCGGAAATTATTAAGTTTCTCGATAATCATAATATAAAACAACAAAAATCTATAACGTACATTTCTCATGACAAATATGAAACTGTAGATGTAATGGAAGACATTTACACCAATAATAGTGAAAATATTAAAACAAAAACCAAATTAGTTTGCGAGCGAGTTCAACAATAAAAAATTACATATTTGTTGACTAACAGATAAAATTAATTGTATATTTTGAATTGAGGTGTCGAAACCTTATCAAGAAGCGGACATATCGCCCCGTTAGTGTGATTTTTTTATGCTCAAAATCTATGCCGAGAGGGTGAGGAATAAAATACCAGCAATGGGAATAACTCCAGCCGACTTCTTGCGGTTTTCGAACCTCTTGGCGCCCAACAAACAAAAATAAAATAAGTTGGGAGTTTAATTCGAAAATAACAAGAGGATATAGTATGTCAAACTTAACAATTTTTAACTTTCATCAATCTCAAGTTCGTATCCAATTATTAAATAATGAACCTTTATTTTGTCTTACCGATGTTACTAATATTTTAAATGTTAAAAACGCCAATGCTAGTCGTTTCAATATGTCCGAGGCTGGTATACATAAAATGTATATCAGGTCAGGAGGGCAAAATAGAGAGATAACTTTTATAAATGAGCCAAACCTATATCGTGTAATTTTCAGAAGTAATAAAAAAGAAGCCGTAGATTTCCAAAACTGGGTATTTGAGGAAGTTTTGCCGACAATCCGCAAAACTGGATCATATTCGTTAACAATTAACGCCGAGCAACAACAGCAAATCAAGCAAGCAGTAAACGAGCGTTCTTACCGAACAGGTGAGCATTATCAAGCGATTTATACTAAGTTATATGAACAATTTAAAATCCCTCGATACCAAGATTTACCAGCTAGCAAGTTCGACGAAGCTATTAAGTGGCTGGGCGGTGTACATTCTCGAAGCGGTTTATCTGATGAGGATTGGTATAAATTAGCTAGATTATTATTTGTTGCTAATTATATGAGAGAAAAAATACAGTTAATCGAACCAGCGTTAAGAATAATTGATTCATCTTATAGAGGTGCTTTTTATTCTATGGGTGTTGAATTTAAAAGAGACATTGAATCAGCGCGATTGATTATCAAAAGGGAAACAATGCATATTATTACAAATCATCTTACTGCAAACTGGAATAGAGTATTACCAGTCATTCGATATCACTAATCAAATAATATTTAAATATAACCACCTTCGGGTGGTTTTTTATTATCTGGAGAAATTATGGCGGAAGAAATTACTTCACTACAACTTAAAATTGATGTACAAAGCGTTGATGAAGCCAATAAAAAGCTAGATGTTTTTAGCAAAAAAGCAGAAGAAGCGGCATCGGCTACTGACGACTTGACAGAGGCCAAAAAACGCGGCTTAAAAGTAACCGATGAAGAACTGAGGGATTTTGAACGAGTTTATCAAAATGCTGTAAAAGGCGCAAAAGCATCACGAATTAAAGCTGAACAAGAAAGAAAGCTTATTGCAACTAGAAAGCAGCTTGCGGCGTCTAGCGATAGATTATATGTCGGTTTTAGAAATCAGCTTGATAGTTTGAAAGATGTTAATACTGCATCAAAAGAATTGGAAAAAATAAGTAGTAGTGTCAGCAAAGCATTCAGAAACAACGAGCTTGACCTTGGTAACTACACGCAATTACTACGAGATGTTGCAACAAAGCAAAGAGAAGTGACGACCGCTGAAAATATCGCAACAAAAGTAAAAACTGATTTTTTAAACAAATTAAAAGCACAAGTAGCAGCTCAAAATCTATCTAAAGAGCAGTTATTGCGATATCAAGCTGCACAACTTGGAGTTAGCTCATCTGCTGATGTTTATATTCGAAAACTAACGCAAGCAACGAAAGAAACCCAAAAATTAGGCACAGCGTCTTTAGCTACTAAGCACCAGTTAGCTACAATGACGACACAGATGATGCGAGGAAATTTCACAGGTCTACAAACTTCTAGTATGTCTATGATCATGAAAAATGGCATAGGCAATACTTTTAGTACCCTGTTAACCTCGTTAAACCCTGTAAATATTGGTATCTCAGCAATGGTTGGGCTACTCGGTAGCATGATACCAAAGCTTTTTGAAACTGAATCTGCAACTGATAAATTAGCAGCAGCGCAAGACCGCCTAAACAAAGTATTGAATACGGACAAGAGTACAGGGCTTACTTTTTTGTCTGATGATATGGTGCGATTACTTAAAAAGGATCGCTCATTAGTTGAAGCGGCATTGAAATCTAGTGAAAAAGATTTAAAGACAACTATTTCAAATATAAAGAGTGAGTTGCAACACAGTTTTATTGATATAGAAGAATTTAAAAGAGAATATCGTACTCTTCAAGGAACCGACAGCCAATCTGGTTTAAAAGATGTCTTAAAACGAATTCAGCAAATTACTGAAAGTGGGCAAGATTTAAATACAATGCTAAAAGCTAACGACCGGGCAACATATGAATTCGTCAGTGGCATTCAGGGGAAAATTGAAAATTATGCTGAATATTTTGGTATAACAAAAGAACAAGCTCAAGATTTGCTTGTTGAGTTATCCAGCATACAATCAGAAACAGACTCAATTAAAGTAGAAGAAAAAATAAGCAATTTAATAAAGGAGTTGAGTAGGCTATATGTTACATCAGACAACAGTCCCGACAAGTTTAAATCTTTGATTGACGGGCTTCTTGAAATAGCAAATAAAGCAAGTGATGCAGCGTTTAAAGTTAAATTTTTAAAATCATTAACTAACGTAGGTAATGCTGTAGACCCCAAGAAAAGTCCGTTTTATCAATATCGTCTAATGTCTATGAATCGAGAACAGCGCATAAAAGCTGAAATCGAGAAAATGCAAGCAGACGCAAAAAGATCTAATGAAATAAATCCGGGCTCAGTGACAGAAAAAGATATAGCAGACGCGGCAGCAGCAATTAGAGCGAGAAATGCCGAAAAAACAAGCTCAGCAACCAATTTATTACGCACATCACAACAGCAAGAAATCAGCTTGAAAAATCAACTTCAAGCCTTGCGTGAGCAAAGTTCAACAGTTAACACTATCACATCCGAGCGTAAGAAGTACTTTGATTTGCAAGCTCAGATTCAAACACTAGAAAGTACTGGCAATAAAGCAAGAATGTCAGCGCATGAAAAGTATGTGCTTGCGCATAAAGATGCTTTGCTTGCTCAGTTCGCTAAAAATGCAGCTATTAGTGAAGAAATTTCACAATACGAAACAGCGACTAAAGCGCTTCAAAAAATGCAAGAGTACACTACAAACTTAATTGCAAGCACACAAATCAAGCAAGCGACGTTTGGCATGACGTCAAAACAAACTGGCAGACAAACTGAGCTGATGCAATTAGATAAAAATCAAAAAGATGAATTATCAAAAATTACAGATCAATATCAAATAGAGCAAATAACACAAAAATACATAGAGGCAAAACAAGCACTACAACAAAGCTGGCAACAGGAAGACATCAATCAAACTGATTGGTTTGCAGGGCTGAAAGTTGGACTTAACGAATTTTCAGAGGCTTCAAAAAATATGTTTGATGCTTTTCGCGATGTAGGGCAACAAACACTTGGTTCGGTTAGTCATTCATTAACTGAATTTGTTACGACTGGGAAAATGAGCTTTAAAAGTCTTACTAAGTCAATTCTCACCAACATTATCGAAATCATCAACAAGTTGCTAGTTGCTCAAGCAATACAATCAGCCATGGGGTGGTTTGGAATGGCTAGCGCTGGTGCTGGTGCCGCAACAGGAGGGCTACAGCAGGCTTATAGTGGCGGCTTAATTCGTGGGTATGCAACTGGTGGGGATGTTGGATACAGTATTAAATCGTGTGGTTTCACAGGACGAGGCAACAAGTATGAACCAGCAGGAATTGTACACAAGGGCGAATTTGTTTTTACAAAAGAGGCAACTAAACGACTTGGTGTCGGCAATCTTTATGCGCTGATGAACGACGCTCAAAGAGGATACGCAAGTGGTGGTGCAGTTAATCTTGGTCATGCCTCACCAATTGCTTTTACTCGTAAATCAAGCGGTTCATCTAACGCCGTAAACGTTACAGCTAACGTAACAGTGAATATGCCGTCTACCAACAATGATACGTCAGGCGTTAAAAGTGGTATTGATGCTCAATCAGCTCAAAAACAGATTGGCGCAGTCATTCAAAAGGAGATGAATGAAATGTTTAAAAAATCCGTTTCTCCCGGAGGGGAGCTATATAACATAATGAAAACAATGAGGTAATATGGAACTAGATATATTTAAATGGAAAACAATGGGCAATCCAAAAAATACAGATTCATCAAGCATTAACGAAGCTGGGTTTGGCGACGGATATGTCCAGTTATCCAGTAATGGTATTAATAATGCCAGTGAATCGTGGGACTTAACTTATACTGGATGCGTCAACGAAATAAAAGAAGTTCGTGATTTTTTAAACACGCATATTATAAAGTCGTTTTTGTGGAAAAACCCGTACGGCGAAGAAAAATTATATCGAGTTGTGAATAAATCTATCGAATCCGAATTTGTTGGCGGCAAGGTTGTTTCATTATCATTCAAATTTATTCAAGCTTATTCACCTTGATTAAAAATCATTCAGAAAAGCCATTAATTTTATTAAATTTTTTCTGGCGTTTTTTGAGGGGAAACTCAACAACCCTTTTTTAACTTTCTTTCTAATTTATTGAAAAATATAGATTAATTGAAGCACTAGAAAAAAGGGTTATTTTCGGGGAGATGGTTAAAATTTAGTTAAAACAAAAGGCTATGTTTGATATAATCTAGATTACCGCTGCATAAGCGGTTTAGAAAGAAATTACCGCGGGTCCGCAGACGCAGGATACGATTACCGCTGCATAAGCGGTTTAGAAATAAATGGATTACCGCCGAGTAGGCGGTTTTTTATTGCACTTAACGTAATGATCACATAATATCAATATTCATATTGTGGATATTTGGATTTTTTATGGAGCACCTAAATAAAAATTATAAATTAAAGCTAATTATAGATTTTATTTATACTCATTCTGAAACCAATCTTAATAAGATTGGTTATAGTTTGGGGCTTGGTGCAAATCTCATAACAGGATTGTTTTTAATATTAGAAAAAGCAGGTGTTGTTTTACTTAAAAACGAGGTTATCTTAAAAAAGATTGAAGACAAAGGCGCAGCAGAAAAAATAATAGATAGTTTTTTGAAAAGAAATGAACTATATCATTCATATCAATCCAACGGCTTATCTTTCAATGAGTTATTAAAGGAAGCGACAAAGTTAAAAAAGGACAAACAATATATTGATGCGTATCAATTATTACGAGCAACTTTAGAAAACGCTCCTAAAGGTCAAAGTATTGATCCTAGGGTTATTGTGAGACTACCATATTATTTAGAATTAAATGGAAATTTAGAAGAAGCATTAAATGAGTGTTCAAGGCTTCTAAATAAATCGAAAAAGGGATATTTTAGGGTTACTGAAGAAAAAGCAAATACATATAACAGTGAGTTTCTAAAATTCGATAGCATTTTTACTAGCGTTCCGATATTAACAAAAATGTCATCTATATTTGAAAAACTAGGGCGCTTTGATGAGTCGCTGTATTGTGAAATACAAATTTATGTTATGCTTGGAAAATATTACTACCATTTTATAGAAAATATCGTCTCTAACGCAGATGATTACGCAAACAGTAAATACATGGAATTTGATTCATATGACGGCGGGAAAATATTAATTGAACGACTTCCTCCCAGCAATCAACAGGTACTAGCCTATACCGAAAAAGGTAATCCAATTCATGATATTACTTATAACTACATTCTAAAATGTAGAAATAATTATTTATCTATAAGTAATATGGAAAAATCTTTTAGAAAAAACTGCTATAAAATAGGTATTAATTATTTATTAGAAAATATAATTGAAAAAGTGACAGACTTAATAATTGATAAAGAATTAACAGACCTAGAATGGCTCGATGAATTAGAACGCTGGTTTGAAATAACAGTTTTTAAAGTAACTAAGAATAGGACGTGATATGAAAAATTTATTGTTAATAAGCTTACTTGGATTAACATTAATTGGTTGTGAAGAAAAAAAAGTAACTGAGGAAATGCTTATTGGGGATTGGGAGTGTAGTGCAACCGAACAAAGAGCAAAATGGAAGAATGGGGTATTTCAAAACTATTCAACAACAATTGACCACGGAAAATCATTAGTTACGTATTTAAAAGAAAATGATAGTCTTTTTGTAAAGCTGCCTGATAGTGATGAAAAAATAAAGCAGGATTTCAAAAAATTAAACGAAAGTTACGAAGATTCTTTGGGTGACAGAAGAATAGTCGGCTTTTCCAAACTTGAATATATATCAGATAATGAGTTTAAACTTACTTCTGAGTCCACTAGAACGCAAGATAAACAAGAGGACAATGAGAAAATTAAAACCTTAATGCACTGTACCAGAATCAAATAACCATAAAGCCCGAAAAGGCTTATTTAAATTTAGTCAATTTGTTATTGACTACCAAAGCAATTTAATTGTATATTCTTGTTCAGGTCTCAAAACCTAAACAAAGCGGACACCGCCCCGATAGCATGCGGATTTTTTACGTCTAAAATTCAATGTCGAGAGGGCGAGGAATAAAATACCTTAGGGGAATAACTCCAGCCTTTCTTTGTTAGGCTTTTGAGCCTCTCGACACCCATTTAAATGGGTAATAATCTCAAAAAAATAAACAAAGGATATAGCATGTCAAACACAAAATTAGAAACAATTCAGTTTCACAATCAACAATTAATCGTTCTTAATCACCAAAGCAAACCTTATATTGCAATGAAACCAGTTTGTGAAAATATTGGTTTGGATTGGCACGCACAACTAAATAGAATTAATAGACATCACGTATTAAGTCAAGGTGTCGCCATGATAGCGACCCCCACAAAAGGTGGTTTACAAAAGTACGCTTGCCTCCCAATTTCAATGATCAACGGTTGGTTATTCGGCATTGAAACTAGTCGAGTAAAACCAGAAATAAGAGCAACACTTGAACAATATCAGCTTGAATGTTTCGATGTACTTTATAACCACTTTATGCCGAAAGTAGCCCGAGATTTTCCTAACACTATTTCACCTGAACAACAACAGCAAATCCAACAGGCTGTCAACGAGCGAGTTTATCGAACGGGTGAACGACATCAAGCAATCTACACAAAACTACATCAGCAATTTAAAATCCCACGCTACCAAGATTTACCAGCTAGCAAGTTCGACGAAGCTATTAAGTGGCTGGGTGGTGTAAGCGTTCGGAGTGGATTATCTGATGAAGACTTATACATCTTAGCAAGATTGTATTGTATCACTCATAGAATGCACCACTTTATCAGACTAATTAGTCCAGCATTGGATTCTATAGCATCAAAATATGCCGAAAATTTCCACTCAATGTCATTTCATTATGAGCGTGAAATCAACAATGCAAGACTGATTATTGAGCGAGAAACGGTACACATTCAGCCAAAAAATATTATTGATGATTGGAATAGAGTATTGCCAACTATCAGATTAAAAATTTCTAAATAAAAACATCGACTATTATTAAAATCAAACCTAAAGCTCGCATTTGCGAGCTTTTTTATGTCTGGAGGAAATATGACGATAACCCAAGATTTGCAATCTCTTGAGGGGAATCAGCTTATACAGCTAATAGAGGTGGATGGAGCTAAGTTTGGGCTTGACGAAGTACTGAGATTTCATGCCCATAATATTTCGCCTAACGGGTGGGCGTCGTTTGCCGCCGAGAATTTGCCGTCAATAAAATGGCAAGGTAAAGAATATTTACCATATCCCTATGAGTTAAAAGACATTGAATTGAGCAGCACAGGATCGCAACCAACACCAAGACTATCCGTCGGCAATATAGACGGTCGAGTAACTCGACTTTGTCTTGATTATGATGATTTGGTGCAAGCAAAAGTCAAAATTCATACAACAATGGCTAAGTATCTTGATGCGGATAATTGGCTTAATGGAAATCCTACCGCTGACCCAACCCAAGAACGAGTTCAATTATTTTTTATCAATAACAAGCGAGAAGAAACAAAAGCGACTGTTGAGTTTGAGCTGTGTTCACCTTTTGACATACAAAATCTTAAATTACCTACACGGCAAATAACAACGGTTTGTACTTGGTGTATGCGTGGGTGGTATAGAACGGGTACAGGGTGTGATTATGCCGGTAATAAATATTTCACTAAGGACGGTATAGCAACGGATGATCCTGCTAAAGATCAGTGCGGTGGCTTATTAAAGGATTGCAAGGCTCGACATGGCAATAACCCACTCCCTTTTGGTGGTTTTCCTGCAGCAAACTTACAGGGTAAATAATATGAGACAAAAATTATTAGATGCAATAAAAAAACATGTTGACAGTGAATACCCTAACGAGGCGTGCGGACTAATTGTAGACACAGGGAAAATGCAAAAATATATACCGTGCAAAAACATATCAGATAATCCCAAGGAGCATTTTGTCATATCCCCTGATGAGCAATTAGAGGCGGAAAAACAGGGTGAAATCATCATGATTATTCATTCTCATCCTGACGTGGTATCACTTGTTCCTTCAGAATTTGACCGTATTCAATGCGACTATTCGGGAGCCGAATGGGGAATTATGTCTGTTCCTGATGGTGATTTTTGCACAATATCACCGCGTGTAAATCGGGATTATACAGGGCGTCAATGGTTGTTGGGATATGCTGACTGTTGGGCGCTTATAATGGATTACTATAAACGAGAGTATAACATCAGCCTAAAAAACTATTCTGTTGCTCACGAATGGTGGGAGAGTGGAGATGAAAATATTTACGATGACAACTGGCGGGAAGAAGGTTTTGTAGAGGTTGAGCTGAAAGACATGCAAATTGGCGACATAATCATGATGCGAATTGGTGCACAGGTTACAAACCATGCCGCTATTTATTTCGGTGACAATCTTATTCTTCATCATCTTTATGGCCAATTATCATCAAGAACGCCATACGGTAAATATTTTAGAGATAGAACCGTTCGAATAGTACGACACAAGGAGTTATTTAATGCTGAGTAATGTAACGTTTAAAGGCGCAATGGCGAAACAATTTGGCAAAAATCATCAATACGATGTGCAGAATATTAAGGAATTATTGCGAGCATTATGTGCAACGATAAAAGGTTTTGAAAAATACATGAGTTCAGCGCATTTGATCGGTGTCCGATTTGCTTTTTTTGTTGATGGTAAAAACATTGGTATTGATGAGTTTGATATTAATGCTTGCGGCAAAAATTACATGATAATGCCTGTATCCCAAGGAGCAAAAAGTGGTGGTCTTTTGCAAGTTATTATTGGGGCTGTTGCGCTAGTTGCTGCATTTTTTACGGCTGGCGCAACGCTAGCTGAATGGGGGACAGCGCTGACTGCGTCAACAATTTCCGCAACATCAATTTTAACGGGTGTCGGTATTAGTATGATGCTTGGTGGTGTGGTTAATTTGCTTACACCGCAGCCTAAATTTAACGCTGGCGGCTCATCCAGCACAGAAAACAAACCAAATTATGGATTTGGCGCGCCAGTCAACACCAATGCTGTGGGATACCCAGTCCCTGCTTTACTGGGTGAGCGAGAAATTGGTGGCGCGGTGATTAACGCTGGTATTTATTCAGAAGATCAACAGTAGGTAAATTATGAATTTTATAGAAGGTCAAAAGGGCGGCAGTAAAAAGCAGCATAAACCTTATGAGCAACCAGACAACTTGTTGTCAACGGCCAAACTTAAAGTGTTGCTAGCACTGAGCGAGGGGGAGATCCAAGGTGATCTCTCCGAGCAAGATATTTATATAGATAATACACCATTAGCCAACCCTGATGGCTCAAGAAACTTTAATGGTGTCACGTGGGAATTTAGGAATGGCACACAAACTCAAGATTATATTCAAGGAATACCGGAAATTAGTAATGAGTTACGGGCAAATTATATAGTAAAAGAAGATAAACCGTGGGTGCGTTCATTTTCTAATTTGGATTTAGATGCTATCAGGATTAAATTAAGCGTACCGAGGTTGGTTCAATATAAGGATAACGGCGATGCGGTGGGTACGGTGGTAAAGTATTCAATTGATTTATCAACGGACGGCAGTGCTTTTCAAACTATTGTTAATGCCGAATTCAATGGTAAAACAACTTCTGAGTATCAAAGGGATCACCGCATTAATCTTCCTGATGCCGTAGATGGGTGGGCAATTAGAGTTAGAAGATTAACGCCCGATTCTAAGAACAATAGCAAGTTAAGTAACGCATTTTCGGTATCCTCATATGCAGAGGTTATTGATAGCAAGTTGCGTTATCCAAATACCGCTTTACTTTACATTGAGCTTGATGCCAGTCAGTTTAATGGGACAGTACCTAAAGTTACTTGCAAACCAAAAGGAATGATTGTTCAAGTGCCAGATAATTACGATCCTGTTAGTCGAACATATTCGGGAGTTTGGCGTGGTGGCTTTAAAATGGCTTACACGAATAATCCTGCGTGGCTTGCTTATTATTTAATGCGTGATGAGATAGCAGGAATGGGATTACGAATTGATTCTACCATGCTAGATAAATGGTCTATCTATCAACTAGGGCAATATTGTGACCAAATGGTTTCTGATGGAAAGGGCGGCAAAGAGCCACGTTTTGCTTGTAATGAGTATATACAAAGCCAAGAAGATGCTTACACAGTACTTAAAGACTTGGTGGCGTCATTTCGTGGGATAATTTTTTGGGGTAATGACCAGATTTGTTTAACGGCTGACATGCCACAAGACGAGCCTGATTTCATCTATCATCCATCTAACGTTATCGGTGATTTTGCATATTCAGGTGGTTCATATAAAAATAGATATACTTCGTGCTTAGTTGCTTATTCTGACCCCAATAACCATTATTGTGATGATGTAGAAGCGGTTTGGGACCATGATTTAATGCGTCGATACGATGTTAATGTAATGAAATTAACAGCTATCGGCTGTACATCACAAGCGGAAGCCCAAAGGAGGGGGCGTTGGGCATTACTTTCCAATGCGAAAGATGCAGTAATCACCTTTACTGTTGGCTTGGATGGGTATATCCCTATGCCTGCGCGAATTATTGGCGTAGCCGATCCGTCCCGTTCAGGTAAAGAAAACGGTGGGCGAATTCATGCGGTTTCTGGGCGAAAAATAACGCTAGATAGGGCTGTTGATTATGGCGCAGGCGATCGACTAGTAATTAACTTACCAGATGGTACAGCTCAAAGCAGAACCATTAAATCAATCAGTACCGATAAAAAAACGATTACGGTTTCAGCTAACTATAAAATTGAACCTGTGGCTGGTGCGGTTTGGTGTATAGATAGTGATAACATTGCAATTCAATATTTTAGAGTGACATCAATATCGGCAACTGAAAAAGGTCAGTTTATAATAACGGCTATTCAGCACGATCCTGATAAATTCAAATATATTGATGAGGGTATTCGGATTGAGTCAAAACCTATTACCGTTACTCCACCAAGTTCAATTTCTACCCCCAAAAATATTGTTATTTCCGAAAGTAGCTACATCTCTCAAGGATTGTCAATTGCCTCTTTAAATGCAACATGGGATACGGTGGAAGGAGCAACAAACTACGTTGCGCAATGGCGAAAAGATAATTCAGCTTGGATTAATGTTGGTCGTACAAACGGTACAAATTTTACAGTAGAGGGAGTTTATTCAGGTGTTTATGAGGTTCGTGTAAGAGCTGTTAATGCAATTGACGTATCTTCACCTTGGGCATACTCACAAGCGACTTCAATTAAAGGTAAAGTTGGCAAACCTGATAAGCCAATTGGGTTTACGGCTAGTGATGATGTTGTTTTTGGTATTGATTTAAAGTGGTCATTTCCTGACGGTAGCGGTGACACAAGTCATACTGAAATCCAATACTCTACTAATGAAAGTGAAGAAAAGGCACTACTGTTAAGCAATGTTACGTATCCAAGTTGCAGTTATTCACAAACAGGATTATCAATTGGCCAAGTGTTTTTCTATCGCGCTCGATTGATTGATAAGATCGGAAACGTTAGCGACTGGACAGCATGGGTTAGAGGGATTTCTAGTACAAATACAAATGATTTAACTGACCATATTTTTGATGAAATCAAAGAAACCGATGCTTGGAACTCTCTTATTGATTCAGTTGATAATGCTGCGATTAGTTCAATAGAAAACGCAAAAGCGATTATTGAAAATGCGTTAGCTAATGATACCGAAACACGCCGTCGCAGAGTTGAAAATGGTAGCTTATCGGCTGAAATCAAAGAAACCAACCATGCATTGTTAACTGAAAAAGAGGCGACTGCAATTGCATTACGCGAATTAAACTCTAAATATGGTGATGTTAACAGTAACTTATCAGAGTTAAAAAAAACTACCGCAGAGCAAAACTCAGCTACAGCACAAGCCATTCAATCCATCAATACAAAAGTGGGGGACGTATCCACGTCAATTTCAGATGTAAGCCAAACTGTAAATAATCTCAATGGCAAAATTTCAGCTCACAGAACAATGAAAGTTCAAGTTGACGGTAAAGGGCAACAGTATGTTGCAGGAATGACGATGGGAGTGGAAAACACTGATAAGGGAATGCAAAGCAACGTCATCTTTCTTGCTGATAAATTTATGGTTATGAACCAAGCGAATGGTGACCCTGTGCCGGCGTTTATCATAAAAGATGGTAATGTGATCATGAATGGCGCAATCATCGGTAGGGCGTCATTAAATTTCGCTACAATTTCAGACACGATTCAATCTGAAAATTATGTCCCAGGGAAAGCCGGGTGGAAGTTGTTTAAGAATGGTAATTTTGAAATAAATAGCTCTTTTCTTGGTGGCGGGCGAATTGAGTTAAATGGCAATGGTCTAGCTGTTTTTGATGAAAAAAATATACTGAGGGTATTGCTTGGTAACCTGAGGAGGTAATATGCCAAATTTTGGTTTAAAAATTTTTTATCAAGATGGTCCTGACGTTTTACTGGATTCGTCTTGCACTATGTGCTGTATTCTAGGCATATGCTGGGTTGGACAACGTCAAACCGGTATTTTTGTGCCCGATGGTTATCAGTATTACATGCATTTAACAAATGGATCTGGGTATAATATTGATTTTGAGGTAGATGAAGATGGCACTAATATTTGGGTGTGCGGCGCTTTTGATTCGAGAAGTTATTTGGATCATAATCGGCAGGTTATTTTGGAAAATGGAGCTAACGCGTGGGGGTATGGAGGTGACAGCGGTAGTGGGTATAATCAACTGTGTATAATAATTGGTTATCCGATACACAATCCTGCATCAGGATTCGGTATTTCATTCACGGGTCAAAATAATTTTTTCTCCATTAATCAGACGTCATTGTGCGCACCTGTAGTATTTAAGGGAGATATTACAATATCAGCTAAAGACGGATGGCGACCAAGCAATATTAATCCGTACCTGAACTTCAACAATTGCGCAGTCTTTGTTTATAGTGAAAATCAGGATTTATCAATTGGAATTGGATATAATCGGGATATTGATGAGCACGTATTATTTGCGCACAACACTGACGGTGTCAAGCTAAGTCGTGATATTTCTATAAAAGTGGTTGTTTTTGCAAAGCAAGAAATTGTAAATACTCAATCAAAATATGGAATGAGAATTTACAACGCCTCTGGTGAAATAGTCTATGATTCAACATCTGGAATTTTAATTAACCCACAATTATTCAGCTTTGGATCGATTAACCTTAGAGAGTTCGTCAATATACCAAACATTAGACGCCCCATGTTCATTCCAACATCAATTGGCGGTTATGCGAGTTTTGATAAATACAGTGGTGTCACTAAGCAAGTTGGCTTTGCTTCAAATGGATTTAGCCTAGCACCATCTTATATAAATCACGAAAATTATGAATGGACTCACCCATTTAACGGAAAATTTACTTCAAACTTTCCGTTAATGATTTTAGACGCTGAAAATTATTTTAAATTTTAAAAATGGAGCAATGATGAAAAAAATAATATTACTATTCATATTGTTATTTTCTAGCAATTCGTATTCTGAAAATTTAAATTGCAATGCAATTTATAAAGAAAAAACGTTAAGGGGAGCAGTAAAAAGTTTTGAAATTAGTAAGGTTAGAAAAATCAATGACAATCACTATGATTTAAGACTTAAATTGACTGGTTCCATACGACAAAAATTAGATAGTTTCCCGACTGAGAAAACTCATACTTTAATTGATATCAAATGCGCAAACGCCGAAAAAGAAAAGCAATTAAAGGGGTTGTTAAAATTATAATTCAATTTATTCAATAAAACCGCTCATGTAGCGTTTTTTTATATTTAAAATTTGAGGAAAATTATGTCTTGGTACAAAACCGGCACAGTAAACGTAATCAATAACAGCAAAATAGTAACTGGCATTAATACAAAATGGACAAATCCATTAATAGGAGTTTGCTCGGGACAAATGCTGATATTACAAACACAAAATATAATAGAAATATATGAAATTGCATCTATTCAGTCCGACACGCAGCTAACACTAGCAAAAGTGTATTCTGGAACGAGCAAAACAGGCATTACGTACGAAATACCAACATCACCGAAAGTTTCCATCGAGGCACTGGCATTGCGAGTATCTGAAATGTTGAATTATTATCAAATTCAACTTGATGCATGGCAAACGATATTAACAGGTGATGGAGATGTGACGTTAACAGCTCCGAATGGACAGGTTGTCACTATACGATCTCAACTATCAATATCAAATGAATTGGTAAAACTTGTTGAGCAAAGTCAGGGTTTTGCACAATCAGCTAGAGAATCAGCAACGACAGCAGCTAACGCGAGCGCAGCAGCATCAAGCAGCGAAAATGCCGCTAATTCATTTGTCGAGAGCGCTCGATTGTCAGCTACAGCATCAGCTAATTCAGCAGAGCAATCTAGTAATAGCGCAGTATTAGCACAGCAATCAGAAAACAACGCGAAACAGTCTGAGCAAAACGCAGCTAAATCAGCAGAGGACGCTAGGCAGCACGCATCATCTATTGATATCTCAAATTTTATCAAAAAAACAGGCGAGCAGCAGCAGTCGATAGATTGTTCACTAGATGTAAAACAGATAACTGAACAAGGGCGGCGTGTTTACTCACCAAACAATAAACCGACGGCTGATGATGTCGGTGCTATTCCCGCTGTTAAATCTGTCGTTAACAATTCTCTCATTTACGAGTCGTGTGTCAGCATAGACGTTGCATCATTGACAGTCAACGGGCACGCTGTTATTACTGATGTATCTGATATTCATGAACAAATCAATCAGTTAAGCGGCAGAATATATATCGTTGAATCGTATGCAAATGGTAATGGCTGGTATAACGTATATTCAAATGGATTTATTGAACAATCTGATGCGCAATTTATCGACACAGCGAATATAAATGCTGTTTGTAGTAATTTCATTAATTTATTGAAACCAATGAATACTCAAAATTATGGAGTCAGTATTGATAAAATAAGTAGTGGTCCGTGGGCACAGACAGAATTTGCGTACGCGGACGCTGGCTCAACTGGTTTTTGGTTAACATCGTTCACACCGTCAATTGCAGGGCGAGTTTTGGTGAGATGGACAGTGAGAGGGTATTGATTATGACATATACAAACGCAGAATACGCAGAAATGGCTATTAAAGCAAATAGGGAAGGGAAGCTGTTGAGAATTATAAAGGGCAAGCTGATGCTGGATGAACCTAAACATATTCAATTATCTGATGAGCAAATTATAGAGCAAAATAAATCATACAAAACCGCACTACATAATGAAGCCAACGAAAAAATAGCAATTTTGCAGGATATTATTGATTTAGGTATGCAAGAGTCTGATGAAGAGGCGCAGTTAAAGGCGTGGAAAAAATACCGCATATTATTAACTCGTGTTGATGCGTCAGATATTAATGCTAAATTTCCAGATAAACCTGGATAACTACCACCTACCACTATCAATTTTCAACTTACAATACTCAACAGCATCATCTAGCATCACAAAATCAGCAATATCATATAGCGTTTTTACTGTTTGATAGAGCACATAATTGTGATCGTCATAGCTGTTGATAATGTAGCATTCGCCAGATAGTTCTATTTCGTAATCATCTGGCGTCATGCGTATGTAAATTGGTAGTGTGTAGTTTATTGTTATCATTCTGTAAAAAATTGATGAATTTTATTTATTATAGATAAATATTTTTTGATGTGAACTTTTGAGAAAATGGTCGCAAAAAGTGTTAGAATATGTGAGAATATAATTGAATAACTTATTGATATTTAACGATGAAAAACTCGATAAAAAGTACTGTATATTCTAAGTTATTTTTATAAGTGATTGATTTATAAAAATATGTTTTCGGATTGCAAATCCGTCTACCTCGGTTCGACTCCGGGACGCGCCTCCATTTAAATTAATCATTTTTCTATTTTATTGGGTTTCATTTATTTTTCAATTTGGCGATCATAATATTATCAATATTAACTATGAGCTACTTTAATTATCATGCGAAAGCGAAGAAGTTAATCAAGAATGGCGATCTTGTTAGGTATGAATTTGTTGATGATTGGAATGGTATTAAACCTGCGTTAGTTTTATATTTTAAAAATGCTAATCCTATGCCGATTAGAGAATATCGGTGGAATGAATATTTGTCATTGTTGAACTCTTCATTTGAATAATGCAAAGAATGGGCGTTATATTTCGCCCATCTTATATGTTTTGAGTAGAAGTAATAGCACTTGGCTATTTGACTTTTTGTTTTTCTAACAATGGTTTTAAATATTTTCCCGTATAGGACTGTTTAGATTTTGCCACTTCTTCTGGTGTGCCTTCAGCGATAATTTCACCGCCACCATTACCTCCTTCAGGACCCAAATCAACAATCCAATCAGCGGTTTTAACCACATCCAAGTTATGCTCGATAACAACAATGGTATTTCCTTTATCTCGCAATGAATGTAATTGTGCTAGCAATTGCTTCACATCAGCAAAATGTAAACCAGTTGTTGGTTCGTCTAGTATATATAAAGTTCGACCTGTATCTCGTTTAGATAATTCTTTTGCAAGCTTTACACGTTGTGCTTCACCACCCGATAATGTGGTTGCTGACTGCCCAATAGTTATATAAGACAATCCAACATCAATCAATGTTTGTAGCTTGCGTGATACCATCGGAACTGCATCAAAAAATTCACGTCCTTCTTCAACGGTCATATTTAAAATTTCGTTAATCGACTTACCTTTATATTTGATTTCTAAGGTTTCACGATTATAACGGGCACCATGACACTGATCACAAGGCACATAAATATCGGGTAAAAAGTGCATTTCCACTTTAATTAATCCATCACCTTGACAAGCCTCACAACGTCCACCTTTAACATTAAAGCTAAATCGACCTGGAGTATATCCCCTAGCACGCGATTCTGGTACACCAGCATAAAGTTCACGGATCGATGTAAAAAATCCAGTATATGTTGCAGGATTAGAACGAGGTGTACGACCAATTGGGCTTTGATCAATAGCAATGACCTTATCAAAATAATCAAGCCCTTTAATCGCTTTATACGGTGCTATATCGCTTTTTTCTGCACCATTAAGTTCATTTTGAGCTAATGGATATAAGGTGTCATTAATTAAAGTTGATTTCCCCGATCCTGATACCCCAGTAATACAGGTAAATAATCCAACAGGAATATTTAATGTAACATCTTTGAGATTATTTCCCGTTGCACCAATAAGCGATAACATTTTTTTCTTATCAACTTTAGTGCGATCAGCTGGAATTTCAATTTGTTCTTTTCCAGATAAATATTGTCCTGTTAAAGAGGTTTTACATGCCATAATTTGTTTTGGCGTACCTTGTGCTACAACTTCACCGCCATGTACACCAGCACCAGGTCCAATATCAATGACATAATCAGCAGCCATAATAGCTTCTTCATCATGCTCAACCACAATAACCGTATTACCTAAATCACGTAAATGCGTTAATGTGTCAATCAAGCGGGTATTATCGCGTTGATGCAAACCGATAGAAGGCTCATCAAGTACATACATCACCCCAACAAGCCCAGCTCCAATTTGACTAGCCAATCGAATACGTTGGGCTTCACCACCTGATAAAGTTTCTGCTGAACGTGAAAGCGTTAAATAGTTGAGGCCAACATTAATCAGGAATTGTAAACGATCGTTGATCTCTTTTAATATTTTCTCGGCTATTTGTGCTCGTTGCCCAGTCAATGACAATTTATCAAAAAAGTCTTTAGCTTGTTGCGTACTTAAATCGCTAATCGTCGGCAAATTAGTATCATTTATAAAAACATTTCTTGCTGCTGTACATAATCTTGAACCATCACAGCAAGGGCAAGGCCGATGACTAATATATTTTGCTAGCTCTTCGCGGATAGTTTGCGATTCTGTTTCTTTATAGCGACGCGCCAAATTATTAAGAATACCTTCAAACGGGTGTTTACGCTTAACCACATCACCACGGTCATTTGTATACACAAATTGGATTTCAGTGCTACCTGAGCCATTCAATAAGATATCTTTTATTTTTTGTGGTAGCTTTTCATATGGTTTATCAATATCAAATTTATAATGCTCAGCTAATGATTTTAGCATCTGAAAATAATAAAAGTTGCGGCGATCCCAACCTTTAATTGCACCAGCCGCTAAGGAAACTTCTGGCATCTGCACAATCCGTTTTGAATCAAAATATTGTTGTATACCCAATCCATCACACTCAGGACATGCACCCGCTGGGTTATTAAATGAAAATAATCGTGGCTCTAGCTCCGAAATACTATAACCGCAAATAGGGCAAGCAAAATTAGCCGAGAACAAATGTTCTTGGGCTTGCGGATCATCCAAATTTGCTACTTTAACAATGCCATTAGTGATTGAAAGCACTGTCTCAATTGACTCAGCAAGACGAGGTTTTAAATCATCACGAATACGAAAACGATCTACCACAACCTCAATGGTATGTTTCTTTTGTAATTCAAGTAAAGGGGGATCTGAAAGATCATAGACATCACCATCTACTCTTACTCGAATATATCCACTGGCAGCAAGTTGTTCAAATAATTTAACAAACTCACCTTTGCGCTCTGTGACAACGGGTGCAAGTAACATATAACGATTTTCAGCAGGCAACGCCATAATACTATCAACCATCTGTGATACTGTTTGAGCCGCTAATGGTAAGTGATGATTTGGACAACGAGGCTCCCCAATTCTGGCAAAAAGCAATCGTAAATAATCATAAATTTCAGTGATAGTTCCAACTGTCGAACGGGGATTATGCGAAGTTGATTTTTGTTCTATCGAAATAGCAGGGGATAAGCCTTCAATATGATCTACATCAGGTTTTTCCATTAGTGACAAAAACTGACGAGCATATGCCGATAAAGATTCAACATAACGTCGTTGACCTTCCGCATATAGAGTATCAAATGCTAACGAAGATTTGCCCGATCCCGAAAGACCAGTAATTACAACTAGCTTATCTCTTGGAATGGTTACATTAATGTTTTTTAAATTATGCGTTCGCGCACCACGAATATCGATATCTTTGATTGACATAGATCTCTTCTTATATGTGTTTTTAAACTAAATGAATAGAAAACCAACTGTATATTATACCAGTGGCATTTAATTAAATATACTACTATATAGAGAAATGCATTAATTAAGTGTTTTTATACTCAAACACTAATTTTTCTGAAAATTTTAACAAAATACTTGTTGCACTTATTTGTTATAACATGAATAAAAACGGTCATTAATGACCGCTTTTTTGCAAATTTAATTGATTAATTTAGGTGTGGCATCAACGGGAATAATTGCCCCTCGATATTGTATAACTGTACCAGCAACTAAATGACCTTGCAATGCTGATTGTGTTGGATTCTTTCCGTTTAAACGGGCAGCAAGATAACCAGCACTAAACGAATCACCAGCTGCTGTGGTATCAATTACATTTTCCTTTGCTATTTTATTAGCTGGAACTTCGAAACGACCTTCAGCAGAATCAATAATACAACTATCACTGCCACGTTTGATTACAATTTCAGTAACGCCAAACTGCTTTGTACGTTCAATGACTTGCTCATAAGGCAACTTGCCCCATAACAAATCTTCATCATCTAACGTTAAGAATGCAATATCTGTATAGGATAAAATATCGGCATAAACACTACGAGCTAATTCAAGGCTACTCCATAAATGTGGACGGAAATTATTATCAAAGATGACTTTACCGCCATGAGATTTAACACGTTTTAAAAGTGCTAATAATTTAACAATACTTTCAGCATCTAAAATGGCAATACTAATACCACTCAAATAGACATAATCACACTGAGTAATTTGTTGAATGATTTTATCTGCCTCAGATGATTTCAACCAAAATTTAGCGGCAGCATCATTGCGCCAATAATAAAATGATCTTTCGCCCTGTTCATCAGTAACAATAGAATAAAGCCCAGGCAGTTTGTCAGGCATTTTTTGTACTAATTCCGTTTGAATATTTTCTTTTTGCCAACAATTTAACATCTCTTGACTAAAAGGATCAGTGCCAAGCGCTGTGACATAATAAATTGAAAAAACATTATCTTTTAATAAACGTGACAAATAAACAGATGTATTAAGTGTATCACCACCAAAGCCTCGGGTAGTCGAATCTTGTCTCATTGAAAGTTCGATCATGCATTCGCCAATAACCGCAATTTTTGTTGCCATAATATTTACCTAAGATCCTTATTCTAAATTTAAATAATCAAATGCAATTTTTACCACAACTTTACGAACAGTCACCATTTTGCCATCAATTGCGCAAAGTGGTTTATGCACTTCATGAGGAAAAAATACAATAAAATCGTTTGGTTGTAAAACTAATATGGTTTCTTCTTTCGGTGTTTCAATGAAAGCAATATCATTTTCTGTTAATTTATCATCTAAAATTGTTGTGTGAGGCGGTAACGTGCACACTGCCATTCCTTCTTGTCCTTCTAAAACAATCTGAACGTCAATATATTTTTCATGATATTCTGGGTTAGCCTCGTTGATGTGACGTGGAGAATTATCCGATACCATAAAAAACATTTTATCGCCATCAATATCATAACGCCCTATAGGAGTATTCCTATTTACGTTATCTTTAATATATTCAATTGACTGTTTTATTTTTTCTGGAAGATAAGGAACTAACCTTAAATGATTGATATTACCTATAATCATGCTAAATGATCCTTAAAAATATTGATGAAGATTAATACTGATAATGGCATTAATTGCAACTAACTTACACTATGATAAAGCTAATTAAATTAATAAAGAGTATATACTTAAGTCGTCTGCTTTTGTAGATCATTTGCTAATAAGTTTTTATAGCCTTTTATAGTTTAGTCATCGCTTGTTTACGGTTATATGAGATACTAATGTAGAGTAATCTACAAAAAACAAAACGAATACTTTATTGTGATCAAGGAATATAGCGGCTACGCCATAAAAAAATCACCATCATTATCAACGTGTTAACATCAGTTGTTTAACCATTGAAAAATGGGTTACGCCAATTCTAAATTGGAAAAGATAATAACGAACTAGTTTATTGTAGAGTGTGGCGATAGTATTTCTTGCCCCTTTTAACGGGTAAATGCGCAAACTCTGGCGCAGAGAGCCATAAACCACCATGCGTTTTATGGATATTTATAGATCCAAGTAATATTGGGATAATTTGCAAATGCTTGGGGAAAGAGATAAAAACCACTTAATGTTGGAAAATGAGTATACTTCCATTCAACATTAAAATCAGGTTGGAATTTAATAATAGAATCAAAAAGTAATGTTGTGCAATAAAGATGGGGTTGTTCTCTTGGTGCTAATATAAAAGCTTCACCTTGTTTGATTAAAAGGTCATTGACAATTTGCGATCGCTGCACATCAGACAAAAAATTAGGTCTTGCTATAGCATATTTTTCAGCTAATTCAGGAGTAATAAATTCGTTTAAGGTTGACACAATTGAGACTGTTCATAATTCTGTGTCAGCTTAATTCACAAAGAGATTACCTTATCAAGACGATTAGGAAAAAATATCATCAATTGTGACAATGCTAAATTCCAATTTTGGATTGGCATTGTCCATTTTTTCTCCGCATTTTGCAACCCTAAATACAGCAGCTTAAGTAGGCTATTTTCATTAGGAAATCCGCTTTTTGTCTTTGTTAATTTACGAAATTGTCGATGAATTGACTCAATAGCATTGGTGGTATAAATCACCTTACGAATAGGCTCAGGATAGCGGAAATAAGCTGATAAATTATCCCATTTACGACGCCATGATTGGATGACGATTGGATACTTATCGCCCCATTTTTTTCTCAAGTTCATCTAATGCATCAATTGCTGCTTCACGAGAGACCGCCTTGTAAACAAGTTTCAAATCGCTCATAAATGCTTTGTGATGTTTAGAGGCAACATACTTAATTGAATGGCGGATTTGATGAATAACACAAAGTTGAACCTCTGTTTGTGGGTAAATAGTATTAATCGCTTCAGGAAAGCCAACTAATCCATCGACACAAGCAATTAAAATGTCATTTAATCCTCGGTTTTGTAAATCGGTCAACACCGATAACCAAAAATGAGCCCCTTCGTTTTCAGATAAATACAAGCCTAATACTTCCTTTTTTCCGGCTAAATTAAGTGCAAGTACAGTATAAACAGCCTTGCTGTGATAAACCCCATCTTCTTTTACTTTATAATGAATTGCATCCATCCAAACAAACGGATAAAGCGATTCTAGCGGTCGTTGTTGCCATAATCTGAGCTCAGGAATGATTTTATCTGTAATGGCGGTTAAAGTTGCAGGAGAAAGACGAAAAGCATAAATCTCTTCAATATGCTGGCTGATATCTTTATAACTCATCCCCAGCGCATACATACTGAGAATTTTTTGTTCAATTTCATCGTTTAATGTTGTCTGATTTTTTTTGATGAGTTGAGGTTCAAATGAACCGTTTCTATCTCTTGGTGCATCAAGTTCGAAACTGCCTGATGAGCTTTTTATTGTCTTTGAACTCTTACCATTACGCCGATTAGGGGTAATGTCGTTGGCTAAATGAGAATCTAATTCCGCCGATAACGCCGCTTCTGTTAGCTGCTTGATTAATGGCGTTAAAATACCATCTTTACCCGTTAGCGGTTGACCATTTTGTAATAATTTTAATGCTTTTTCAAAATCAAATTCTT
>NZ_LZHP01000046.1:0-3224 GCF_001690605.1 Gilliamella sp. Nev6-6
GCTTCGATAGCTGCGAGTAAGAATGCGGTTGAGAATAACCGTTTAACTACGCGTAGAGAGAATAAACGAATTAGAAAATTGGCTAAAGGAGATAAGCAGGAAGAATTACGTTATCTTGCAGCAGCATGTGCACTAATTAAATGTTCGTCCGAACTGGCTGATAATGACCCGCAGAAAGCGGCACTCCGAGAACTAGAAAAGTTAGGCAGTAGTGACGAGTTACAAGCATATAGAGAAACGCTTGCAGCTCAAGAACACACAAAAAATAGAACTATATTTGGTATACCTTATCAAAAAAATGAAAAGTTATTTCAGTATACATTTTTTGATGGTATTTTTGATGGTACAAAGAATATTGATAATGAATACAGCATAACCACTCGAGCAGGAGGAGTCCTTCAGATTGGGTTTGCTGCTATCGATGGGTTTGGAGCAGCCGCATTATCACCAGGTTGCAGCTCAGTGGTGGGATGTATACCAAGTGCATATCTAACATGGTCAATGGCTGATAATGGCGTAACGGGAGCAATGACCGTTTATTATGGCAAAACTTATCATACGCAAACAGCCGAGGGACTAGCTAAGATATTAGGCGTGTCAGTATCAGAAGCTGAACTGTTATTTTCACTTTCAACAGCTGGCGTTACTGCAAAAGGTTTTAGTGATTTAGCCTGGAAAGCGAGAGCTACAGGGCAAAAGTTATCAGCTAAAGAAGTAGAGCAAATAAGTGAGGGTATTAATAGAGTAAAAGCAGGAAAGGAGACGACTGGAAGCACAAACGCCGCACAGGCGGGTAATGCTGTGACTAAGCCTTCAGCAAATGCAACAGGAACAGTATCAGTATCAGTACCAGTACCAGTACCAACAGTCGAACAACTGAGCCAAGCAGCCGCATCTGCTAATAGAAATGGTTTAACCGATGCAGGGCGAGCTTTGCAAAAACATGGTGGCCGGGAGGGAAGCGTTTACACTTATTCAAGTCAGAAAGCTTCTGTTTTGAATAAAGAAGCTCAAAATATCGTGAACGATATTTTGTCAAATCCTAAAACGGTAATAACACGTACAACCGCAACAGAGAATAAACAAATTATTAAAGTAATACATGCAATAGCCCCAGATGGTAGAACTTTAAGATTTAATGAAGATGGCACTAAATTAATTGGATTTAGAGAGCCTAAAAAATAGAAGGAATATATATCATGTTGGATTATAGCGTTGGAAGCTCGATAGAAAGTGATAGTTTTAATGCTGAGCTGCTCTATGATGGAGATGTTTGGGGAGAGCTTTGTTTATCTGAAGATAAAAGAAATTTAGAGTTTATTATTTATCCAAGTGATCCGCTACGTGTTTTAACATTTAATTACGATGAATTAATGGAATTAATAGAGCGAGCTAAAAATCACCTTTTGCAATTAGAACCTTTAACAAAAGACTAAAAGCTCCTCCGCCTTAACCAGCGGGGATCTTTTATTACTTTTTAGATCTTCATCGTAGGTTTAATAATCAACTGGCCGCATTCAATGGTAATCGCCACCGGCAGCCCGGCATAAAAGCCTATTTGCTCCAGCCAGCGCTCCTTAATGGTTAGCTGTGGTCTGGGGTGAGTGAACCCGCCGTTAGGCGTGTACCCACGATGTAAAACCGCTCTGTGGGTGCTTTGCCTGTGGTTGTTTTTAGCTTAGAATGTGCCTTAGCCATAGTTAATTCCTATATAGTTAGTTGTGGTTAGCGTGGTTATTGGGCTGTAATCCCTTTAATCACGCGCTTCATCAGCGCATTATCGCAACTAGCAGCAGGTCTTGCCACGGCCAGCGTTGGTGGTGATGTGGGTGATGTTGGCGCTTCGATAGCTGCGAGTAAGAATGCGGTTGAGAATAACCGTTTAACTACGCGTAGAGAGAATAAACGAATTAGAAAATTGGCTAAAGGAGATAAGCAGGAAGAATTACGTTATCTTGCAGCAGCATGTGCACTAATTAAATGTTCGTCCGAACTGGCTGATAATGACCCGCAGAAAGCGGCACTCCGAGAACTAGAAAAGTTAGGCAGTAGTGACGAGTTACAAGCATATAGAGAAACGCTTGCAGCTCAAGAACACACAAAAAATAGAACTATATTTGGTATACCTTATCAAAAAAATGAAAAGTTATTTCAGTATACATTTTTTGATGGTATTTTTGATGGTACAAAGAATATTGATAATGAATACAGCATAACCACTCGAGCAGGAGGAGTCCTTCAGATTGGGTTTGCTGCTATCGATGGGTTTGGAGCAGCCGCATTATCACCAGGTTGCAGCTCAGTGGTGGGATGTATACCAAGTGCATATCTAACATGGTCAATGGCTGATAATGGCGTAACGGGAGCAATGACCGTTTATTATGGCAAAACTTATCATACGCAAACAGCCGAGGGACTAGCTAAGATATTAGGCGTGTCAGTATCAGATGCTGAATTGTTATTTTCACTTTCAACAGCTGGCGTTACTGCAAAAGGTTTTAGTGATTTAGCCTGGAAAGCGAGAGCTACAGGGCAAAAGTTATCAGCTAAAGAAGTAGAGCAAATAAGTGAGGGTATTAATAGAGTAAAAGCAGGGAAAGAACCCATACTCCCTAACGGTTATACTCAGCAAGGCAATAATATTATAGGGCCTAAAGGCGGCGTTTATACTCATACAGGAAAATTTGATGCCGCAGGTAACCCAATATATACTAATAATGGTGCTTATTACACGTTAGAAAATGGTGTAAAAACGAAGGTGAAATCGCCGAATACAAATACTAGTTCCCAAGCTCAACAAAATTACCAGCAAGGTAAACAGTATGAGCAAACTAAATATGATGAATTTAGCTCAACTCAAGAAAAATCGGCAAGAGAAGTCTTACTTGAAACTGAAAATGGTAACAAAATCAGGTTAGATATGATTGGTAAAGATAAAAATGGTAATATTACATGTATAGAATGTAAAAGTTCTGGTAAAGCGCCATTAACACTTAATCAAAAAGTTGGCTTCCCTGATTTAGAAAAAAATGGGGGCACAATTATTGGTGATGGTAAACCTGGATTTGAAAGGGGGACCAAAATACCGCCAACAAAAGTAGAAGTAGTTAGACCCGATAACTAAAAGGTAATCAATAGTATGTCTATAGAAGAAATAAATAAATTAGATATGATTGGAATTCCTAAAAATAACAAAAATTTAGTTGAATTAGGATTAACTGATC
>NZ_LZHP01000047.1:0-10589 GCF_001690605.1 Gilliamella sp. Nev6-6
ATCTGCTGGATTTTCCTATGTTGTTTACGCATTGTAAATGTAAATACCCCAAACTTATTACACAACTCACGTAGAAAATCATGCTGCTTGTTTTAGTGTTTTATACTCAATCGGTGTCATGTTATTTAATGCCTCATGCGGTCTTTCGGTGTTATAAATCGTTAACCATTCTTCAGTTATTCTCCTTGCTTGCGCTAAGTTGTTAAAAAGATATAAATCGAGTACTTCAGTACGATAGGTACGATTAAATCGTTCAATATAGCCATTTTGATAAGGGCTACCGGGTTCTATCACTCATAAAATCCATTGACCAACATTCACCTTGTTTATTGGGGACTAATAACCTTTCCGGACATCGTGGAGGAATGCGTTTTTTACGCTTTACCCTGAGATTAAGCTTTAATTCACAATACACCCGATATACCCGTTTATGATTCCATTGATAGCCGAGCTTTCTGATACGATTAAAACATTTAGGAAAGCCCCAGCGTAAATGCCGGTCTGTGATAGTATTCAACACCGAAATAATCACGGAATCATCCTGAAACTTAGGTTGGTAATAGTAAGCACAACGGCTTAAACCAACAATGGCACAACTCATAGCAATAGTAACTGAATGATTTTGTTGTAGTTGCTGCGCCCACGTTTTACGTACCTTTGTTGGCACTAAAGCTTTTTTATGATTTCTTCCTGAAGCTGGAATTTTAAGCTCAGTTCGGCAAACATCTGCTTAAGCTTGCGGTTTTCATCCTCAAGCTCCTTTAAGCGTTTGATATCCGACGTTTCCATTCCGCCGTATTTTTCTCGCCATTTATAGAAAGTTGAATTATCCATGCCATATGTACGGCACAACTCTTTAACGGGTACACCTGCCTCTGCTTCTTTTAAAATAGCGACGATTTGATGTTCAGTCATTTTTTTCATAATTAAATCCCCTTTTACTTTTATCATAGAGAATTTTCTACTTTTTGGCTGTGCTATTTTAGGGGATAGTTACAACTGAAGAATGGTTAACGATTTATAACACCGAAAGACCGCATGAGGCATTAAATAACATGACACCGATTGAGTATAAAACACTAAAACAAGCAGCATGATTTTCTACGTGAGTTGTGTACTAAGTTTGGGGTATTTACAATTAGTCACATCACCAGCCATTAATACAATAGAGAAAATGATTCCTGATGCGATAATTACAGGTAAAAATTTGCTAATACCGGTATTTAATGCTCTAAATATTTCAGTTCCAATGCTATCTTTAACAACTTTTGTTGACATTATTTCGACATTATCAAAAATATGGGCAGTATTTTTAACCGCTTCACCCGTACTAACTTTAATAATGTTTTTATACGGTTCAAGCCTATCGGCATTTTCAATTGAAATATCAGAGGCTAATATAATGACATCAGCCAGTTTAAGATCTTGTTCTGTTAATGAATTTTCAATACCTGCCGCACCTTGAGTTTCAACTTTATAATCCCAGCCACGCTTCTTCGCTTCATTTTCAATTTTTTGTTTAGCAATATAAGTATGTGCCATGCCTGCTGTACAAGCACAAATTGCAACAATCTTCTTTTTATTCATATAGACCTCGAATCTTATTTGCTACAGATTGAATATCAATTTTAAGTAAATCTTGAATAAAATCATCATCAGCTAGATTGGATGCTAATTTAGCAATAATGACTAAGTGTTCTTTATTAGCATTTTCTGGTGCACCAATCAAAATGACTAATTTTACTTTGTTGCCATTATTCCAAATAATGCCATCGATATATTTTCCAACAACTATAAAGGGCATTTTAACCGCAATGCTTTTAGCGTGAGGTAAAGCGACATCTGGCAACACATCCGTTTCCATTTCTTGTTCATGAATCATTACATCTTCAAAAAAGGTTTTGACATCAGTTAAATATGCTTGGCTAGTTTCAGCCATTAAATTAATCACTGCTGATTTTTGATTGACAATATCACGAGTTAAATCAACCGATAAAACAGGAATGGATAACATAGATAGATCCTCTTTTTGATAATAGGTTTCCGCAATGGCTTAGTTTTCGCTCTATACTGTAAATTTAATATACAATAATTTATATACACTCACATGGATTTTGCCTAGCAAATATTAGATATCGATCACAAATATGAAAATTGAAACTTAAGCTTTAACCAAGCAATTTGAATTTAATTAACCTAAAATAACTAGTGACATGGTTTAAAGCTTATAATCTACACGCTTTAATAATTTTTACTAAAAATTAGCTTGCATAATTATTATAATGTGGCAGAATTCCTTGCCGCTTTCAGCGGGTAAAAAGGCAAAACTATACTTAGTAGTTTTTTATTGTTTTTTGGGACAGAGGAGTAAAGTTAATCATGTCCGCAATAAAAATGAAACGAGTTTTAACCACACCTGCATTAATTGCATTTGGTTTAGCTTATATGGTTCCTTTGGGGATCTTTACCACTTATGGGGAAGTCACTGTTGCCAGCAATGGACACTTACCTATAGCCTATATCATTACCCTTGCAATGATCTTTTTTACAGCCTTGAGCTATTGCCGAATGGCAAATAAATTGCCCATTGCTGGTTCTGCTTATTCCTATGTACAACGTACTTTTGGTGGAAAAGTTGGATTTTTGGTGGGTTGGGCACAAATTCTTGATTATTTGTTTTTACCAATATTAAATTATTTGGTACTTGGTATTTATCTTAACGAAGCGTTTCCAAGCATTCCCGCCCATGTATTTGTACTGGCATCATTGCTTAGTGTTAGTTTTTTAAATTACCTAGGGATTAAATTAATTAATTCAGTAAATTTCACCTTAATTATCGTACAAATGATATTTATTGGGTTATTTATCTTTTTAACATTGACTAATATTAATTTAACGCCAGAAGCAATGATAAAACCTTTACAAGTCAATGCTGGTGATTTTAGCGGCTTGATGTCAGGAGCAGCAATATTATGCCTTGCTTTCTTAGGCTTTGACGCCATTGCCACTTTAGCTGAAGAGTCTAATGATGCACAAAAATCGCTACCAAGAGCCATTATATGGACAGTTCTTATTGCTGGTTGCATATTCTTAATTGTTTCGTATTGTGCGCATTTAGCTTATCCTGAATGGACTGATTTTATAGATAATAAAGATACTGCAAGTTTAGATGTCGTTCGCCGTGTTGGTGATATGAGCCAACTAGGTGGAAACTTTATGTATAACTTCTTTCAAGCGGCCTATTTAACTGGTGTTTTCGCCTCAGCAATGACAGCACAAACCAGTGTCTCTAGAATTTTTTATGCAATGGGGCGTGAAGGTGTGTTACCAAAACAGATCTTTTATAGAATTCATCCACGTTTTAGAACGCCTTATTTATCAATTATCTTTGTTGCTTGTTTTTCATTACTATCATTAGTATTAGAGCTTAGTTTAGTTGTTTCTATGATTAGTTTTGGCGCTTTAGTTGCATTTACTTTTGTTAATTTGTGTGTAATTAAAAGCTATTTAAGTGACATCAAGACAAAAACAGCCGCTGTACTATTTAAATATGGGTTATTACCAAGTATTGGAGTTCTACTTTCTTTGTGGTTATGGACAAGCCTTGATGCTACAGCTATGATTGTTGGATTAGTTTGGTTAGCTATCGGGTTTATTTATTTAATTTATCTAACCCGAGGTTTTACTAAATTATTACCATCAATTGATCCTAATGAATTGAATTCAATCATTAAAGATTAATTTAATCTTTTTAAATAGGTCTACTTAAAAGTTTAGTTACGTCTTTTTTAAAAATGATTCCGTCGACTAAAGTCGACGGAATAATGAAGTATTTGGTATTAACCTGATTAACTCAGTTAATTACTCACCAAAACCAGTAGCAAATAATTCACGAATTTCATCCATTGCTGCTTGTTCATCTTCACCATCACAAATGATTTCAATGGTTGAGCCACCTTTAACACCAGCACCAAGTAATCCCATCATACTTTTCAATTTAATTGCTTTGTCATTATAAACAAGTTCAATTGATGATTTATAGCGACCGGCTAATTTAACGAGTGTTGTAACTGGGCGAGCATGTAAGCCCGTTGAATTTTTAACTACCATTTGCTCTTTTAGCATAATAAAGTCCTTATTTCTATCTTAATGTTAATACAATACTTGTATTTATATCATAAATTAAACTGTTTTGCTCTTTTTTTACGTGTATATTTTTTAATTTATCTAAACTGCTTGGTTATCTACAGTTAACATAAGGTTATACCCAAAAATAGCGCATAACGTGAAAAAAGATAGGTGCAGTAAAACAGACAGAATCAAGACGATCAAGCACACCACCATGACCACCGATTAGCTTTCCCCAATCTTTTACACCTCTATCACGCTTAATGGCTGACATAACTAATCCCCCTAGAAAGCCTAGTAACGTAAGCATAAGTGAAATTAAACCAGCTTGTATAAAGCTAAAAGGGGTTATCCAAAATAAGCAAGCACCTAGTAAGCTTGCTGATAATATTCCACCAATAAATCCTTCCATAGTTTTAGATGGTGATAAATTCGGGCTAATTTTGCGTTTGCCAAACAATTTACCAAATACATATTGCAATACATCAGAAAGTTCAACAACTAATACTAAATAAGCAATTAACAAAAGGTTACGATCTTGATAATTATCAATAGGTAATGTTAATAGTGCTGGTACGCAAGAAATACTATAAACCGTAATCATTACCCCCCATTGCACTTCAGCGGTTCGTGCTAAAAAATTATCTGTTGAGCCAGTTATTGTTGCCAATATCGCTAATAATAAAAAACCATAAACAGGAATAAAAATACTAAACAATCCATACCATGATATAGCCACTAAAATATATTGCACGGGTAAAGCGATACAATAAGCAAATATCAAGACATAAAAATCATAACGATTAACAGGAGTTAAACTGAGAAATTCGCGTAATGCAATGCCAGATGCGACAAAGAATAAAAAAATAACAGCTAATTTTCCTATTAAAAAAGCCATACCAATAATTGCCACCATTACCCACCATGCATTGATGCGAGTATTCAGGTTATCGATGACTTTATTAGGGCTATTCAGCCGTTTTTTTAATAACCAACCAATAATAGAAGCCATCACAAGTAAAATACCGATACCAATAAACAATAATAAAGTATCTTTTTGATAATTAGACATTGTTGTTTTCCTTTATTACTTGTTTAATATGACGGTACATTTTAGCTAAACGCTTGTTAACATAATTAGATAAGGCCACTAACCCATGCGCCTATTAACAACATGATTTGTATTACTAGCGCAATAATTTGTTGTTTAAATAGCTTTAAGGTTCCTTGTTGGCGCTCGGTAATAGTTCGTGTTGCTAATGGCTTAGATTTAATTAAATGAAAGTCCATTAATGCATTATCTAAATCAATAAGTGTATTGATTAAGCATTCATTGCTGGTAGCTAAATAATCAAATAACTTTTTGTCAAATTTGATCCGTAATGCATAATAAATACCAACTATTCCCATAATAAAGGCCAGAAAATAAAAAATAGTTGGTAATAAACTGCTATTAATCATTCCACTTGTTATCAACGCAAAAAGTAAGGCGGTAATGGTTAATAGTAACGAAAATATACCGATAGGTAAACTGATAGAGAGTATACTGCAAAATGTCACCAACGATGTTTGACTAACTTTTGCTGTTTTTGTTGTTATTCCTGCATCATCATGATTTAACATATTTATTTTCTTCTTGTTATTTTTGAATACCAATTCAACAAAATTAATTGTTGTTTAGCCGTAATAACCACGCTATGACGATATAATTTTACTGTAGCTATAGCCTCATTTAAGCTGGTTACTCTTTGGGTCATTAATAACCAAGCAATAATAGCCGTAGCACTGCGTGAATACCCCAACGCACAACAGACTAATAATTTGCCCTGCTTATGATACTTTTCAATAGTTTCGGCCGCTTGTTGACACTCTTCAATGGTAAGTGGTGTCATATCCAATACTGGAATCAATTTATAATGGCCATTAAATTGGGCTATTGGTAATTCAGCACAAAGATCTACAATCGAAGTAAACTGATTGGCTTGTAATGTCTTATTAGACGGTATACGACCTAAATAAACATTATCAATAATCAAATCCGTTGGATTATTTTCAAATGTCCATAATCGTGAATTAACCCACATAATAATAAAATAAGGCAAGTATAAAATAGTAACAGCTAAATTAAAGTGGCCATTAGTCTGTTTTTGAAATCCTGCTGCGCCAAATAATAAATAATTGAGGGAAACCAATAAAAATGCACCTGAAACCCATAATAACCATAATGCCCAAGAAAAAAAGTAGATAGCAGAACAAAACGACAATAAAAACAGTAAAAAATAGGCGCTACCCCACACATATTGTTTAGGTAATTGATCGTTTGTTATTGGCGATAAATGATTGTCTGGCCATAACCAAACACAAAAGCACCCTACCCAAAGCCCAGTTGGGATGTCAAAGAAATGATGTTGCCAAGTGGTTAATACTGATAAACCGATCAATAAACACCAAATATGCAAAATATAGCGCCATATTCCTCGAAAATAACGGGCGTAAAATTGCCATAAAATAACCAATAAGGGAATATGAAGCGATGGTGCTTGATTAAAAGGTTTATCAAATCCCATTAAAATATCAAATAATAGCCCCGATAATCCATCTAATACAGGGCGCTCAAAAGAATACTTTAGCGGAAAGATCAAAAAGCAAGCTATGCAAATAATCTGAGCAGATAAAAGACGAAAACAGAGAATTTTTAGTGTTCGATAAGAACTAGCCAGCAAAATTGCAAGCCCATACATACAGTCTATCGACCAATAAGGTATGATAGACCAAGGCCATAAAGGAATTGATCTTTCCCATTCAAAAACGATACTTCCGACATCGTTACGTGTAGAAGTAAACCAGTTTGCAAAATTATAGCTAGTAAAAAAGAACATGGTCAAACTTATTAACCATATTAATTTATAAGTAATCAGCTTATTAAACCGCCATGTTACGCTAGTCATGACTAATTATTTCATTCGTTGTGCAAGTGATACAGTAAAAATGCCCCATTGATCAATACGCATGGTTATTTTTCTAAAACCAGCCGATGCAACCAATTGATCCATTTCCAGTTGCGTACGCCTGCGCATAATCCATGGCTTTCCATCTCGATGAGATGTTAAAGCTCTTGCAATAAACTCTAGCTGTGGATGCCATGGCTGATTGGTATAAATTAAATATCCTCCTTCAGGAATAGACTTAGCGAGCCCAGCTAAAGAATCACGTAATATCTGATTATCACTAAATAGCTCATATAATCCCGAAACCACAGCTAATGTGGGATTAGGTGACAATTGGGCTAATTGCTGTCGATTAAAGGCGTCTCCTTTTTCAAAACGCGCTATAGCCGTTAAGCCTTTTTCTTCTATTAATGCTCTGCCTTTTTGTACATTAATATCGCTGTAATCTCGTAATAATACAGAATTAGGTTTGTTGGCAATTTGATTAACCGTTTCTAAAATATAACGCCCGTGCCCTGCTGCTATATCAACAATATTCACAGAATGGTTCTGTTCGTGTAATTTATTGATAGCTAATTTTAATAGTTCTTCAAGATGTTCTTTACGTTGCCGAATGCCTCGCCAACCAATCGATTGAAGATAGATATAATCAAAAAAACGTCCTAATTTTGATGTTCCAGATGGTTCATTACGATAAACATAATCAAGTGTGCTGCCCGAATCAAATCCAGTATCAAATCCTAATTTGATCCCGTCTGAGAGTTTGCTAGCATATTTTAAATTAGCTTTAATAAATCGCCAATATAAAGGCTTAATCCAACCTGATGGCGGCAATATTAAATTATCAGCCTCTTGCCTTGTGTATCCCATTAAATCAGCATTGGTTAATAATGGCACGCATGGTTGATTAGCAAAACAACCAATAATAAATCGTCTTGCATAATCAATTGCTAATTTACGATCTTTTTCACCAAAAGTATCATGATAAAACCCAGGTAATATATGAAATTCTTTTTGTTCTGTACCTAAATTATTGTAAAACAGTTTTTGTTGTTTACGCTTAACGACATAATCTGAACCAGAAACTAATAACTGTGTTGGTACCGTTATCGCATTTGCATCTTTAACAATGCGATCGGACACTGCATATAAATCCAAAAGTAAGCGTACTGATATTGGTCGTGTTATTAATGGATCTTCTGTGAAAGATTGTGCTCGCTCAGCATCATGTGTCAGCAATTTAGGTTTTACATAACTATTAACAAAAAAGTTACCTTTCAAGTTATACAGTAATTTTAAACCTGGCACAGCTAATGGTACATATAATTTTATGTCAAAAGCTGGCGAACCAAGTACTAAAGCACGAATATTTGGCACATAATCATGTACCCATGCTGAAGCGATAACCGCCCCCACACTTTGGGCTATAATAGCAATATCTTCTTGGCATATATCATACTCATGCATAATATGCTCAATAAAACAGTTTGCATCTTTAATTAAAGTCGCAAAATTAGGAGCATCACCACGTTCACCCTCGGATTGCCCATTACCTCTCGCATCCCAAGCAAAAATCTGATAATCGGATAGATTTAACTCATCAGCTAGATGAGCAACTCGACCAGAGTGTTCATGACCACGATGAAAAAGAACAATTGCTCTCGAAGGTTTAGCATTGCTGTCACTATCAACTGCTGGCCAATAACGGTAAAATAATTGACAGCCATCATGGCTAATAAATGTTTTTTCTTGCTGTTCACGCATAACTTATACCTTGTTATTTTTTGATTCTTGTAATCCCTTTCTGACTCTATTAATCACAGTAATTAATAGCAAAAAGGTAATAAGCAACAATAGTATATTGAGCCAATCAAGTGGCAATAAATAGGTAGCAATCCCCAAACTAATTAGACTAAACGCAAAAGCACGATCACTTTTACCCATTGGTCCATCATAACGTCGTGAACAACCAACCATCAGACCTAACACGCCAACATACTCCGTTAAAAATGATAACAAAACAATGGCTATCACCAAACTGGTTTCGACTTGATTTATTTGTGTAAAGATTAATAGCAACGCACAATCCGAAACCACATCACACATCTCATTCAAATAAGCCCCTAAATTTGATTTTTGGTTATATTCTCTTGCTAACATACCGTCAATAGCATTAAGCGCCATACGGATAAACATCCATATTGGAATAAGACCAAAAATCCATTGATAAGCAGCAAATCGACCAACAATAAAAGCGATTAAAATTGATCCAAAACCCGCCATTAGTGTTACCTGATTAGCGGTTATATTGGCACTATAAAGATAATCGGCATAAGGTCGAAGAAATGCTTGGAATTTAGGTTTTAATTGATAAATCGACAACACGACTAATCCTTATTATAAATGCATAACTACGATTAATTTTTATAAACTATACCATAATATTGTGACTATATAATGATTAATTCAATTTAGCCATATGGGCTTTAATGAACTAATCATACTTTCAGTTTATTTTTAATAATCTAATCAAATAGCTAAATCCCCTTTTCTAATCCTTGCTTAGCGATAGCTATCACATTTTTTAAATCAACACCTTGCGCTTTGGCAGCAAAAATGCAACCACAATAACATTGCCGATATACATCATACTCTTTGCAAAGTTCAACCGAACGCTTATAACCATTATTCTTTTTAAAATCAGAAGGAAGATAATTTACTGAAAAAAGCTCTTGAATTTCAAATCCAAGATCATTAATTTTTTGACTATTTTTTTTAGGGCTAAGCGTTAATGCACTAGCAAAATAATCGAACCCCAATTCTTGGGCTTTAATCGCTGCTAAGTCTAAACGCATTTTGTAACAAATATGACAACGCTCGCCACCTTCTGGAGCATCACGTAAATGGCTAACTTTCTTAATAAATTCCGCTGGCTGGTAAGGTGCTTCTAAAAATTGCACATTATTACCTGTTTTTTGATTAAAATCAGCAATAAATTTTTGTTGAACCATACTACGATGCTCATATTCAATTCGAGGATGAATATTTGAATTTGCAAAATAAATGGTAATATCCGCATACTGGGCTAAATACTCTAAAACATAGGTACTACAAGGTGCACAGCAACTATGAATCAATAATTTAGGCCGCACCGATTTAGATTGCCAATGAGCTATCACCTCTTTTAATACAGAATCGTAATTTACTTTATTATGTGGATTTAATTTTTCTAGAATATTTTTAGCATTGATTAACATGAGGACTCTTTTATTTATTATTTTGATGAATAAAGTCTTTATGGCGCGCTATGATATAGATATATATGCTGCGACACAAGATCAATACTTAAATCTTCATATTGAAATGTATAATTTACTTAAAAGATTTTGCTAAAAAACAAATTAATTGATATGACCACAAATAATTTAATTTAAAAAAATTGCAATAATAGATCATTTGTAAATAACCAAATGGTATAGAAAACTGAATATTTTTTACAAAATATAATAAAAA